>JAOZKP010000323.1 GCA_029935295.1 bacterium
ACTATTCCGGAACAGATGTCAAGAATAGGCGGGTTGGCGGCAGTAGGCAGAGGGGGTCAAATCTTTATCCTTGACAAATTGGACTCTATCTCATCGAGTTGTTCAGCTGTTCTTTTATCTTTTTCCACTTTCTCCCGCAAGCGCTTTCTGCTTTGACTAACAGTGGAGTAGTCTACTTTAAAAAGCTCACCAATTTCACGATTATTCAACCCTGCATAGCGGTAAAGAATAGTCATGGAAATTTGTCTGACAATCCCTGATGCAATAAAGATCTTTTCAGGTTCCATCCCAAACTCATCTGCCAATAAAGCCAACACAACATCTTGCGACAAATATTTATAAATTTCCCCAATGCCAGGCTTCTCCCGTTCTTTTTTATTATTCAGATGAGTATCTTTTATATGGGAAACAAACTCTTTATCACCAAGTATGGTGCGGCCAATCACTTTTTCATCTATATTAAAATTACTGTTTAAGTCTTCCGCCAGTTGTTGTCTGTAAAGATTTATTCCGGCTTGATTGCAACCACCGTATTCAGTTAGAATCATATCGTAATTTACGAAATCAAGTCGTAGGTTTGGGTTTAGATATCCCGGCAAACTACTCCACTTATAGGTCCATAGGGATTGCAGCCGTTGATCCGAATTTAAGCTTTTCATCACAGTTGTTTTTGCAGGATTCAGGTGAATATATCTGGACACCATTGCCAGGTAAGAGTCTTTTTGCACTAAAATACTTTTGTATCTTCCCTGATAGAGATGGCCAACCCGACCATGTCGCCGATTGTAGTGGGAGGTGTAAGATATGTTAAAATGGCGCATGAACTCGCTCAGGTTTCCCAGTGGAGTTTCCACCAGAAGATGAAAATGGTTTTTCATCAACACAAAGCAGTAGAGTTTAATATTGTAAGTTTTGGCAGATTGGGAAAGGATTTTCAGAAAACAATTTTGATCTTCGTCATCGTTGAAAATATCATTTTTCTCGTTACCACGATTCATCACATGGTAAATTGCGCCGGGGAATTGTATACGTAAAGGTCTAGTCATATCTAATCACTATCCAAAATTTATACAAATGTCAAGGATAAAGATTTGACCCCCCTAGGGGTCCCCCCCCCTAGGGGTTGGAAGGGGAAGGTTGAGAGGAGGTGGGTTAGGCGGTGGGTGGTTTTGGTTAGGTTGTTGTAGTGGCGGAATTTGGAGAGGTGGGAGATGTTTTTCATTCGGGGTTGGTCGGGGTCGAGTTCCCAGGGGTGGAAGTAGAAGATGAAGGGTTGATGTTCTTGTTGGTTGATTTTTTTTAAGGCTTTTTCGGTGAACCAATAGGGAAAGAGGCGGAAGTAGCCGCCGCCGGCGACGGGGATTTTTCTGCCGAATATTAGTGCGGTCGAGATCGGATATTCGATCAGGTTGTGATTGGGGTGTTTATATTTAAATCTCGGAGCATCCGGGAGGCCGTAGCGGTCGTGGTGGATGGGGAAGATACTGGAGTCGTATTCGAATTCGAGTTCTTCGAGGATATCCAGAGCCCAGAGAGATTTTTTGGTTATTGAGTAGCTCGGGGCACGATAGCCTTTGACTTTCTTGCCGATGGTCTGTTCGAGGATGTTTTTGGCTTTAAGGGTGTCGGCTTTGAATTCGGCCGGGGTCAAATTATAGATTAGTCGGTGACAGTAGCTGTGACAGGCGATTTCGTGGCCTTTTTTATCTATTTTTTTAACCAGCTCAGGAAATTTTTCGGCAACCCAACCGAGAACGAAGAAGGTGGCTTTAACTTGGTGGGTGTCGAAAAGGTCGAGGATTTTTTGGGTATTGTTTTCAACTCTGGGGGTATAGCTATCCCAGTTGTCAAAGCCCACGTTTTTTTCGAAGGCTGAGACTTGAAAGTAGTCTTCTACGTCGACGGTCAGGTAGTTGGGAGGGCACAGTTTAGAGTTCAAAGTTCAAAGTTCAGGGTTGGGGTTCAAGATATAAAAGCAGTTCAAGGTTCAGGGTTCAAAGCTCGGGGTTCGGGGTTTTAATGCTGTTCAGGGGGCTGGGGTTTTAATTTGTTGATCAGGTAGTTCATTTTTTTCAGGTTTAGTTCGAAGAGGTCGTATTGTTTTTGGTGTTGGATTATCAGGTATTCGAGGATGTTGCCCTGGCTTGCGAGTTTTTCCAGGGCGGCGTCGCGGTCAATCAGGGATGAGAAATGATCTTCTATATCTGATAATCTTTTTTCTATGGAGTCAATTTTAGCGGATTCCGTCGGCAAAGCTGTCGAAAAATCGGCTGCAGAGGTTTGCTGGGGAATAATTGAGAGTTCATCGATAGCTTCACGAACCAGATCTCCGGTAATTTCGTTTTTCTCTTCGACAAATAATGTGAGAAGAAGGAAATCGCAAATTACGTTGATTAAGCGAGGGCCGCCGGAGCTGAATTCGTAGATCAGATCGAAGACTTCGACAGTGTAGGAGAGTGCGTTGCGATTGCCGGCAATTTCAAGGCGGTGGTAGATGTAGGCTTCGGTCTCTTCCCGGCTTAATGGGCCAAGGTGACAGCTGATACTGATCCGCTGGCGCAGTTGCCGGAGATTAGGCTGCGAAAGGAGTTGTTTGAGTTCAGGCTGTCCGACCAGGATAATCTGGAGAAGTTTAAAACTATCGAATTCAAGATTGGAAAGGAGCCGAATTTCTTCCAGTGATTCAGTTGGCAGGTTCTGAGCTTCATCGATGATAACGATGGGCCGATGACCTTTACTATTTTCTTCAACGAGAAAATCGTTGAGATCTCTTAAAAGGGTGACCTTGTTTTTACCCTTGACATCGAGGCCGAAATCTTCATTGATGAGGGCCAGTAACTCTTCCGACTCAACCTGAGTGTTAAAAACCATCGAAAGCGTGGTTTTTGAACCAAGATTTTTAATGGTGTTACGCAGAAGTGTGGTTTTCCCGGAGCCGACTTCACCGGTCAGAAGGGTAAATCCCGCTCGTTCCTGGATCCCGTATTCTAGATAGCTTAAGGCTTTTTTATGGCCTTTACTCAAAAACAGGAACTTCGGATTAGGAAGAAGTTCGAAAGGTTTTTCGGTAAGTTTGAAGAATTTGGTATACATTTTTTACATTTCGTAGGTTAATTCCAGCAGGGTTATGTTGTTGCGATAGTCATTTTCGTCATCGTTGGAGCTGTTTACCCGATAGGTATGACTCAGGGTTATGTCCAGATGGTTAAAATTATAGGTTAATGAGGGACCGATACCGTAGCGGTCGACTTCTTCATTGTCCGGCTTAAATTCCCAGTAGGCATAGTCAGTATT
>JAOZKP010000324.1 GCA_029935295.1 bacterium
AAAAAGCAATTTTTAGAGGCGCCCTTCAGATTTAATTGCTTCCTGCGGACATATATCAATACATTGGCCGCAACCGACACAGATCACAGGATCAATTACAACCCGTTTTTCAACATCATCTTTTTTCAGTACCAGTGCCGGACATTCAAAGGCTTTGATGCAGTAGCCGCAGCCGGTGCATTCATCTTCGGCAATTGTCATTTTGAAAACTGTCAACCGGCGGCGCTCTTCCGGAATCATCAGACAGCCACGCCGGGCAATAACTACTGCAATTCCGCCATTTTCAGCGAGAGTATATTGTTGGGCCTCTTTAAGTACAGCAATCGTATTTTCCTGGTCATAGGGATCAACTACATTGATTTTCTCGATCCCGCACCCTTTGACCAGGGTTTCAAGATCAAGAGCCGCACCCTGGCTGCCGTCAGCCCGGATACCGGCTGCCGGAGTTGGCTGATTGCCGGTCATGGCAGTGGTGCTGTTGTCAACCAGGAGCAGGACAAAGCGGCTGCCCTCCCAGCGGGCATTTATCAGGGCCGGAATCCCCGAGTGATAAAAAGTCGAATCACCGATAATCGCCGCGATCGGCGGAATGGTTTCTCCGGATTCAGCGAAGGTTTGATAAAAAGATCCGGCCTGGCTGATTGATGCTCCCATGCAGAGGCAGGTATCCAGAGCTCCTAAATTTATGCCCAATGTATAGCAGCCGATGTCGCCGGCATAGATACCCTTGGGCAGAGCTTTTTTCAGGGCGTAGAAACTTGAGCGGTGCGGGCACCCCGGACATAAGCTGGGGCGTTGGCCCGGCGGCGGGGTAACGTTGGCAGCCGGTTTTGGTCGTAACTGCTCTGCTGCAAAAGTATTGAGCGCTTCAGCAATAATTTCAGGGGTTAAAGCTCCGGCATTGGGAATTGTACCATCAGTGCGGCCAAAGACCCGGTCGCTGTTGCCCATCTGATATTCAATTACCGGCATACTCTCTTCGATAACGATAATTTTTTCATAGTTATCAAGCAGTTTATCTCTGGCACCCTGATGCAGTGGGTAAGGGAGATCAACTTTGTAGAGGGTGAACTGCTCGGCAAAATTATTTGCAGTTTCATTAAGCAGGTCAGCGGCGAGGGACCAGGCACAACCGGAAGCGATAATTGCGTAGCGTTTTTTGTTGGGATCGGAAGAATTTGCGAAGTCAAACCGGGAATCAGCCGCCAGCTCCAGCAGTTTCTGGTTGAGACTTTTATGGAGTTGCAGGCGGTGTTTCGGGGTTGCCGCCCAGCGTTGCGGTTCCCGGATAAATTCCGGTTTGCGCGACTGCGGCAGGATATCTTGTAGAGCAAAATTCTGGCGGGCATGACAGAGGGTTGCGGTCGGTCGCAAAAGTACCGGCAGTTTAATCTCTTCTGAAAGCTTAAGCGCCCGGCCGGCAAATTCGGATGCCTCTTCCGGGGTCGCCGGGTCAAAAACCGGAACCTTGGCAAACATCGCAAACATGCGGCTGTCTTGTTCAGTCTGGGAACTGTTGGGGCCGGGGTCATCAGCGCTGACAACCACCAGACCGCCGGTTACCCCTAAATAGGCTACGCTTAAAAAAGCGTCAGCTGCAACATTCAGCCCGACCTGTTTCATGACTGCGGCGGCGCGCATCCCGGTCATGGCTGCGGTGAACGCGGATTCTAAAGCGATCTTTTCGTTCACTGACCAGTGGCCGTGAACAGAGATACTTTCGGTTTTGGCCTGCTTTAAAAAGGCAGGCAGGATCTCAGAGGATGGGGTTCCGGGGTAAGCGTAAGTAAAAGTACAGCCGTTTTCCAGCAGACCCCGGGCCACAGCTTCATTGCCAAGCATTACCTGTTGCAAATTTAGTCTCCTGAGAAAAAGTGAATTTACTTGAAGCTTAATCCGGCACTCTTTTTATTGCGGTGGCGGAAAGCCTGGAGGATGAGACCGATAAAAAAGCCGATCAGAAGCACGCCGCCGCCGGACAAGAACCATTTAATCCGATAGGCGGTTTTTAAGAGCTCGCACTCGGAGAGGATATCAGCCTCCCGGTTTTGACGCTCCTGACTATCCTTGAGCAGGTTCTGGTGTTCACTGCGCAGCTCCAGGAATTCGCCCGAATCTGCAAGCAGGGTTTGATACTCTTTTTCAACCTTTTTCAATTTTTTACGTAGATCTTTAACTTCGCGCAGCAGAGCAGTATTGCCTTTGCGGTACTCCTTGTTGGTCTCGGTCAGAGAGGCAAGCTTGGCTTTAGTTTTTTGTTCTAATTGTTTGATTCTGGCATCTGCCCGTTTAAGACGTTTGGCGGCCGGTTCGAGAGCGGTTAAAAAACGCTCCTGAATCCAGCCCTGCCGATCTTTGCTATAGCCGATTTTGACCCAGCCATCCTGGGTTTCTCCGAGAAGCGTAACCGCGTTGCCGGTTTTCAGCGGGGCAAGCAGCTTAAACTCAGTTCCGGCACCGGCCCGGGCGTAGATTCTGATCTGATCTGAGATATAACGGGTTTCGCCGGCGGCAAACGCAATACTTCCGGCTGCGGAAAAGATGCAGATTAAAATAAGAATTGTCAAATTGCGGGAGTATATTTTGAATTTCATAAATTATACCTTAAACTTGTTGATTGTAGGGTTGATGGTTGAATTTATTTTGTCGGTTTCAGCTGGCGAGATGAAAGGTTTGCGGGTTTGGTTTGGGGAAAAGGTCAAATCTTTTCCCAAGATCTAAAAACTGGCCCATGATTTTCGCGGTGGCGCCCCAGATGGTATGGCCATCAATCTTGAAGGCCCGTTGTGGTGTCAGTTGGCGGCCGTTAAAATAGAAGAAGTCAATTTCGTTGTCAGGTTCGAGAAAGTCATTAACTGCAAGGCCGATCAGGCTGTCAACTTCATCTAAAGAGAGCTTGAATTCATAAGGATACGGGATTGTGCCGACAAAGGGTGAGACCAGAAAACCGGTGGAGGTGTTGACTTCGTCGAGCGTACCGAAAATTGTGATATCCTGCTCAATAACCCCGATCTCTTCATCGGTTTCCCGAATACTGGTGGTCATCAGTGAGCTGTCCTGAGGGTCTTTAACTCCGCCCGGAAAAGAGATTTCACCTTTATGGTTTCTGACCGTCTGCGACCGCTTGATAAACAGCATCTTTAAGCTCGCATCCTCAATGTAAAGGGGACAAAGAACCGCCGCCCGGACACTCTCTGTCTCAGCAACAGGTTGATCCAGGGTTTGAGCTTGATAACTTGCGTAAAAATCGGCCAGTCGTCCTAAAGGCATACAGTTCCTAAAATTTATTTCT
>JAOZKP010000325.1 GCA_029935295.1 bacterium
TAAGGATCGGCCTTGTCGTTCCAGTATAACTTTCATTGACGGGTATACGGCTTTCTTCATTTATTCTGGGCACGGTTCCGTCATATAGGAACTCTTTATCTATGGTCGCAGTTCGGCCGGCAGCATCAGTTATGGTAAAGGTATAAATCCCATCTTGTAGAGTAGACTCTGGGATATCAACATAAAGCAAAGAACGAGGCCATGCATGTGTAGAAACAGCTAACTCAAAGATACTGCCTGAAGGCCCTTCAGCAATACAGGAATTGATATCTTCAGGACTCGGGCCGGAAAACATTACACCTAAAACTGAATCTACAGTGCTGTCCGGTAGTTGTCGGGAAGTAACGAAAGCATATTTAATGTTTGGAGGGGGAAAGGAGCATAGTCCTTCCTGGGTCGAATAATATTTGGTTTTAGTATCCGAACTATAAGGGCCATTTGCCGTTAAGGTGACTGTATATATTCCGGGAGCACCATATGTATGTACAAAATTTCGGGCATCGCTGGCCTCTCCGTCGCCAAAGTCCCAATGCCAGGAAATAATATTTCCTTTTGATGAATCGGAAAAGTTAACGATTAGCGGGTCACCTGGAGCTTCAGCACAGAAATCGGCCGTCAAATGCCTGTCGGCAACTGTAAAACGACGTCTGGATGAAAAAGTCTGATGCTGTACCGGTACTTCTGTACTGTCGCTGTCATAGGCCACCAAACGCCAGTAGTATGATTGCCCCACAGACAAGTTTCCAGCCACCGGAATAGTCATAAACGTGTCCGTAGTCCGTGGTGGATCATAACAACTTATACGCTTATTGACGTCATAAATACGAACCCGATAAAAATAGGTTCTGTCGGGTTGCCCTGGATCAAATAACGGCGCCCAACTGAATGTAAGTTGTTCGGAATCAAAATAGTGATTGTCAGCCGGGGAAAGCGAATCTTCATCAATAAAAGGGAGAGGATTACGGTTAAATGAAGTTACGGCACTAACGCTGGAACCATCAGTTAATTCCATGTCAAAGGTATAGTCCCCTTCAGAAAGGGGAAAGGGAACTTTAACAGTCTTACTATAATACATAGATCTGCTTCGGTAATTTGAAAAACTGTCCAGAGAAAAAGTGTTGTCATCCGGATCGGTCACCGTCAAAAGAGTTATATCCCAAGGTGCCACGTGAACGTTCCGAACTCCAAACCAAGTGGATTGATAATCAGGGTACTCAATATCTATCACTAAACGATTATCAAGATTGGGTAGCTCTTCCTCAGATCCGGTAAAAAAAGTATAAACATCACTTTGCTGTGGACAATAAATGTTGTCACTGTCGTAAACTCTTACATACCATTTATACAACGTGTCGGGCTGTAAAAATCCTTCAGGTATTGTTACACTCGTTTCCTCAGAAATTAAACTGCCGTAAACGAACATTTTATCATTATAGTCTTTAATGTAGATTTTATACCTGTAACCACTACCTACGGAAGCAAAACTCAAAGTCGGCATGGCTGTCCCGGTATAGCTTTCATGCGATGGGATTCGGCTACTTTCATCAATCCTTGGTACGATTCCTCCGTCGTATATAAACTCTTTTACTATTGAAGCTGTTCTACCAAGTGAATCAGTTACTGTGAAAGTATATAAACCATCAGCAACTATAAAACCCAAGTTTCCGTAATATCCTAAACTGCGGGGCCAATTATGAGAAGAAACATGGAGATCAACTGAACCGGAAGGACCTTCAACGATGCAGGAAGAGATATCCTCGGGGCTGGGGCCGGAAAGTCGAATATAGAATGACGTAGAGACCAAGTCATCTGGCATTTGGATTGAATAAACTGAGGCTCCCTTGATAACCGTTGATGGTATTTCGATTTGTGTGGCAGGGCTTCCAATGGCATAAAGGTAACCGTCCCAAGCACCAAAATATACAGTTCCGTCAGAACCGATAGCTGGAGAAGAAGCAATATTGTTGAGTGTCTCGAATTTCCATTTTAAAATACCATTGGGATTTAAAGCATATAGGTGATTCCCCCATGTTCCGAAATATATAACGCCATTAGCGTCAATCGCTGGTGAAGACGAACTAAAATAATCTCCAGATGGGAGTTCGAATGTCCACTGAAGTACGCCAGATGGGTTAATTGCATAAAACACAACCAAATTCCACTCTCCCATAACACTGCCAGCAAGATAAATAGTTCCATCTTGGCCAATAGATGGTGTCATTCTAATTGTCTCATCATCAAATTCAATATCATCAAATACCCATTTCAAACTTCCATCTGGATTAATAGCATGTAGGCCAGTAGCTTGATAAGGTTGATAATCCGTTAACCCATACGTATATATTGTTCCGTCAGGCCCTATGATTGGTGACATTCTCGTGTGACTTAAAGAACTGCCAAGATTAATCGTCCATTTTTCTGTCCCATCTGGATTTAAAGCAACAAGAAAATTCATTCGGCTCCGCACATAAATAGTTCCATCTTGGCCGATCGCCGGAGAAGATAAAATCTCATCTCCGACCCTGTATGTCCATAGAAGGGTACTATCGGACTTGAGAGCTAAAAGATCATTACCACAACCTATATAGATATTACCATCAGCTCCTATAGACGGAGACGAATACCAAATAAAATCATTAGTGGGGTACGTCCATTTTGTACTTCCATCGGGATACAAAGCATAAAACATGTTACCAGAAGGACAGTAAATGGTGCCATCTGCAGAAATAGCTGGAGTACTGTCGCTACTTCCGGCACCGACAGCTTTCCATCTAAGGGTACCATCTTTATTGATGGCAAAAGCGTCACCACCATTGAGGATGTAAATTGTGCCGTTATCATCTATGACGGGAGATGCTTCAATAACCGAATCTGGTAATGTATATTTCCATTTCAACGTATTGGTCTCTGGTCCGGCATACGGACTTTGTCCAGTGTGCCGGGTATCATGATTAAACATTGGCCAAGCAGAGTCTGCCAACTGAGCTTGGAGTGAAGGTGTTGTTAAAAATAAAATACACCATAGAATCATGAGCATTGAACCAAGTAAGCTGTACTTATTTTTTCCCATCACACATGCTCCTTTTTGGTTAGATCTGTATCAACCAAGATTTTTTTCAAACTGGCAAACATTTCTTTCCTCTGTCAATTTTTATATTCATAGCAAAGCGCACTTAGAGATATTGTACTATAGAACCTTTTTCCACATCACCATTCACAAAAAAAGACAACTAGGTTGCTCTTTAAAAGAGGCAACCCGGCTGTCTTTTAGATTTTGGAGACAAGACCCG
>JAOZKP010000082.1 GCA_029935295.1 bacterium
ATTTTGGATAATCAACCCTTAACCGCTAAACTAAAAGCCGAGCTTGATTATTATTTGAGTGATGTGTTGTAATGGTTGTCGGATGTCTAGTAAATTGAATTTTTTTGCTAATGGTGCTTGCAAATTGTTAGTCGCAGGGTATATAGGGGGGGGGAATTCGAATGATTATAGGGAAGACCTTGCTTACTACGAAACTCATATTTGTGAGGAAATAAAGTTCGATTTTTTTGTGGTTTGTTAAATTAATCAGAAGTGTTAGAGATGGCTCAAATGCAATATTTAAATTCTAAATTTTTAAAATTATATAGAGGAAGGGAATTAAAAGAATTATTTGAATGTTCAACTAACGACGAAGATATTTTAAAAAAAATAGCAAATGAACTTTGGTTAAGACTTCATAAGTATCAAAGTAAATTTTACAAATCATTATACCACGACGTTTGTGATACTTTAGAAAAAAAGTCGATAATAATCGAAAATCATCAAAGAAAAACATGCATGAGGAGTGTAAAAAAAAATGGAGGTGAAAAATATACACCCAGCGAGTCAAGTTTTGAAAGTATTCTAAAATCCATTAGTATTAAAGGGTTTGACGCACTTTTATCCTGTGGTGTCAGAGATTTTAGTGGGTTTCTACGTTTAACAGAGAAAAATTTACGTCAGGCCGAAATTTCTTCAAGTACTGTAGCCGAATTGATGGAGGTTCAGCAAAGCCAAATCGTTGATTTGGCAAAATCGAATCAGGTAAAAAAGAATGTTCCAATACATAAAAATAACAACAAAGAAAAACAAAACATAGTTAACAAAAATGAATGGGTAACGTATTCCAATTCACAGTCAACCCCCATCCCAGATGATTTACTTGAAGACCTCTCAGTTAAAGCTCGAAAGATTCTTTCTCGAAAGCAGATTATTTCATGTGAACAGCTCCTTCGTCTTAGCAAGCAAAACGTTGTAATAATAGCAGGGTCTAGGGATTTAATATATGAAATTGATCAGTTGCAGCGTAAAATTCGTAGAAAAGCTTTACGGTCAAACTCGATAGTTGTTTCCCAAACAGAAAAGATACTCCCAAAAGCAAGAAAAACAACATTTAATATTGAATCTTCACAAGAAAAAGGCGTTCAAATATGCCCCAAAAATTTTGAAGTCGATACTGTTTTAGAGCAAACCCCGATACCAGATGATTTACTTGAAACGCTTTCAGCAAGAACACAAACAATTTTTCGCCGTGAGAATATTCTGTTTTGTGAACAGCTCCTTGAATATGGAAATATGGAGCTGTTCGCCTTGAAGCACGCAGGCAAAAAAACAGTAGCTGAGATAACTGATTTACAGAGAAAAATTATTCAGCAAAGTAAATCATATCAACAAGAAAAAACTCCTCTTTCATATATGGAGAAGATGGTGTACGACCCAGCTGACTGGAGTCTTTTATCTTCTACTTTGCCTCAGTTATTTCGGGTTTCATACCCTTTCCATAATCCATTGTTTGACAATCTAAAGCTTACAATTATTGATCTTGGAATTCCTTTCACAGACATTGAAAAACTTTCTCGGATTTTACTTTTTCCTGAAGACCCTGCAGAATTTTTATTCTCAATCAGTGTTGGTTATTTTATTCAAGCTGATATCAGTGATGAAACACTTTCTATTTTGCTTAACCATTTATCCTGTGTTTCCGGTTTTAAGGGAAGCTATAAAGAGTTTTTAGCAACTGCAAAAATATCGGACAAGTATATATATAGTGATTTGAATACTGAAATATTTGGAGGGCTTCAGCTCTCGCCATTTTCTTGTCCGACCTGCCTCATAAAAAATGATGATGAAAATTTAGTTGTTACTTGGGGTGTTGTTGCAGAAATGAATGAAAGAAGCATTGTTGAACAATTCAGTTTTACAATTCAGGCTTTTAAGGTAATTCAGAATGTTTGGGGTCTCAAAAAAGATGCATTGGAAATAGAAAATAGGATATCGGAAGGGTTGCCGACAGATGCGTACCGTAGCTTCGAAGAAATTATAGATGCATTCGTATATTTGGCTGTGAACAACGAACGTGACCACTTTATTTTAAAAGGTCGTTTGGGGTGTTTTGAAGGACGAAAGTGGCCGCTTGAAGAATTAGGACAACATTTAAGTTTAACCCGCGAGCGAATTCGACAAGTTGAAAAAAAATTAATGCCTGTCTTGAAAAAGCCTCGAATAGTTAGAAAACTGTATCTTTTGTGGCTTTATATAAATGTGAAGCTTGTTCTTTCTGGTGGTATATGTAGTGCACCAGAAATGGCAGAATATTTAAAAGCACGATTAAAGTGGCCCGCACCTACGTCAGTTAAAGCTATTGCTTCACTCATTGCTTTACACGAAACTTATGAGGTTGTTTGGGAGTCTCCTGCTCAAATTATAATACCAAAGCATAAATGTGTTAACTGTAAAGATATAAGACTTCTATTAAGAAAACTTGTAGATGCCCGAGAAAATGGTGTGATCTCTTTTGAAGATGCAACTACAGAAATGCATAAATTCTGTAGATCGCAGGCCTGTGATAAATCGCATGAAGTTGTTAAATTTTCAAACGAATACCTACATTTTATTAGTGATTCTATCGAAGAAATTTTTGCAGATGAAAATGCATTTTATACTAAATATGCTTGGGCTCAAAAATATAACAAATGGCGACTGCTACTTGTTGAAACGGTGGTGCAGAAGGCTGGTCGGCCAATGCATTTCACAGAGGTGCATGAGGAAGTGAATAAGGGTAGGCCGGTTGACGAGCAACTTTCGGAACGAATTATTTACGCTAACATTGAAAGATCTCCAGACTTATTGTTATGGGATCGTGGGACGTACATCCATCGAGACATTTTTTCTATGCCTCACGATTTGATTGTAAACATTGAAAATGACATTATTCTTCGGCTTAGGAAAGACAAGATTCCCTATTTGTCGGTTAGTGGAATCTTCACATTTTATGAAAATAAATTAGTGTCACTAGGTATCCCAAGTGAAAGTGCACTTTATTCCTGTTTGCGTGAATCCAGTAATAAAAAATTGAATTTTCTAAAATTTCCATACATCTTGAAAAATGATGCTAAATCAAAATATACACCTATTCCACTTGTGCTTGAATCCTTTGTGCTGAACCGTGAGGGAATAGTAACCTATAGTGAATTGAAAAACTTAGCCATAGAAACTTTCTGTTTAAATGATACAAGGTTCTCGTTTTTTTTCCAAAGAATTCCAAATTTATTAAGGATAAATCGTGGAGAATATGTACACTTAGATCAAATGGAGATTGATGAAAGTAAACTAGAACCAATTATCGATCATCTTAAAAAACTACTTGAAAATTATCCGCATGTTTCCGTCAAAAAACTTTTTGATGATAAAAAGATAACATGTAAACTCTGTGGCATTTTGACACCTATATTTCTATATTCTATAATACAGCATTTTTTTTATGAACAGTTTGATCTTATAAGGTACCCTCAAATCAGGAAAGTTAGTAAAATTGACAAAAATAATCAATCAATCGGTGTTTCATTAGAGATAATGAACTATCTTCGAGAAAAAGGTTCACCCTGTAGTCTGGCCGAGTTATATTTGTATTTTGTGGATGAATTAGGTTACGGTAACCAAAATGTTTATTTGGCATCCAACTCTCGCAAAAATATTTTGCGTTACAGTGAGGGTGTAATTGTTCTAATGGAAACACTAAAATGGACTGAATTTAAACAAGAAACTTTGAAAAAAATAGCGGATGATCATCTGAATAATCGTAAAAATGCAGGTAAACCATTTGGTCTTATTTCACATCTTTATGATTATATGTATGATTATTTGCCTGAACTTCCTAGTCATATTTCATGGACGCCAACAATTATCGGAGAACTTTTACTTAAAGATGGTGAATATCGTATTTTGGGCACACAGCGTAATGCCTTCGTGTCAGCTTCTAACTCGGATAGTATAGAAAATCTTTGCGATCTACTTTATTACATACTTGATGCGGAGTATGATGGTGCGGCAAATATTGATGCTTTCATTAAGGATATGCGAGAGGTTGGCATCCTAAAGAAAAGTCTAAACTCTATGATGCTGGGGCCTAACAGTCGAGTTGTTATTGATGGGAAAGTGATACAATTAACGGGATTAGACGATCGTGTTGAAAACACTTAAATTATTACCTGTCTATGACAGTGAATATTACGATTTGATTCGTGACCTGCAAGTTCCTTTACTTTGTCACGCAAAAGATTATCTACGGGGAGTAGGTTTTTTTACTTCTGGGTGGTTGCGCCTTGCCGCACAGGGGATGTCAATGTTCGTGGCCGAAGGAGGTTTGGCGAGGATTGTAGTTTCACCAATTCTTGAAGAGGCTGATTGGGAAGCATTGAAGTTGGGAGAAACTGCTAAAACAATATCCAGCCTCAGAGGGATTCTTTCACGAAACATCGATGATCTCGCCTTGACATTAGAGAATGACACTCGCAATGCACTTGCATGGATGGTTGCCGATGGTTTTCTTGAGTTTCGTTTTGCACTACCACGAAATCCTAGAACCGTTGGAGATTATCACGACAAAGTTGGAATTTTTACGGATGAGAATGGGGATCGGGTAGCTATTCATGGTTCTTTCAATGACTCTGTTAAAGCATCTTTAAATGGTGAAGCTTTCTCGGTATTCAAGTCGTGGGACCCAGGACAGGTACCATATGTTGAAATGCATCAGATGAGACTTGAGGCTTTATGGAACAATCAAAATAAACAGTTTAACGTGTACCGTATCTCTGAAGCCATCCGTGAAAAATTTATCCAATTAAGGACTTCTGCTACTCGGCCGTACACCCATTCAACATCACAACAAATAACTGCACTATCACCACATTGTACTATAAAACTTCACGATTACCAAAAAGCAGCTATCGAAAAGTGGCATCAATCGGGAAGACGTGGAGTTTTTGAAATGGCTACGGGCACAGGTAAAACAATTACTTCGCTGGCCGCCGCTGTTTCTGTCCACCAAGAACAGGGACGTCTGGCTTTAATTGTTCTCGTTCCTTATTTGCACCTGCTAGAACAGTGGGAAAAAAATTGTCGCCAATTTGGTTTTGAACCTATTCTTTGCAGTGGACAGCATGGGCGATGGCAGATTAGTGTGAAATCAGCAATTCAGGATTTTAACATTGGTGTGAAAAACCATATTTGTATTCTTGCGGTACACAAAACAGCCTCGACGGATAGATTTGCTACAGCAATCCGTCGTATCCCGACAGCGAACACTTTACTTGTTGGTGACGAAGCACATGGACTTGGTGCGTCACATTTGCGCAAAGCCCTAACCGAAAGTGCCGGTCTGCGTCTCGGATTATCTGCCACACCCAGGCGTTGGTTTGATGATGAAGGAACCAGTACCATTTTCAGTTATTTTGGTCCAACCTGTTTTGAATATACTTTAGATCAGGCAATTGGTGAATTTCTTACGCCTTACGAGTATCTTCCACAATTAGTTAGTCTTACGAATGAGGAAACTGACCAGTATAATGAGATAACCCAAAAAATTGTCGCCATTGCTCGGTCGGCAGAACATAACCCAGAACTCCGTAAACGTTTGCAAAAGTTGCTCTTACAACGCGCACGTATTATTTCGTTGGCATGTCAAAAACTGCCAGCACTTCTTCAATTACTTCGTAGTATGGTGGAAGACTACCAGCAACGGGGTGAAGAGCTAAATGGCATCCTTATATATTGTCCACCTGGGGGGCACAGGGAAGTGTTACGAGTAGTTTCAGCTCTTGGATTACGTTGTCATGAGTTCGTTCATGAGGTTAGTTTGTCTGAGCGAGAAAAGCTTTTGAAGCAATTTGATACCGGTGACATTCAGGTTCTTGTTGCGATCAAGTGCCTCGATGAAGGAGTTGACGTGCCTTCGACAAGAATTGCTTTCATACTTGCCAGCAGTACTAACCCTCGCGAGTTTGTCCAGCGGCGAGGGAGAATCCTCCGTAAGGCGGCAGGAAAAAACCATGCAGTTGTCTATGATTTTATTGTTGCACCTCCGCTTGACAGGTTGAACCTGAAGCTTAGTTCGGATGTATCCATTCTCCAACGAGAAATGCCTCGTTTTGTTGAGTTTGCCTCCTCTGCAATGAACAAATTCAGTGCTCGGGCGGTGGTGCGGGATATTCTTGATCATTTGGAAATGTTAAATTTGCTCGATGAAAAACCGTGGGATGTTTATCAAACCTTGAAACGATGGGATTGGGGTGAAAATGATTAATGAAAAAATTGTTGAAAAGCTAAACGTATATTCTGATGAAGTTCGTGAGCTGGCAATGCAGGCAATCCAGTTGTCTGAGTCTTTTCCTGAAAAGGCGATAGCTGACCAACTCCAAGGTATTGTACGGAGACTTGCCAAACAACAAGATGGTGACGATCAATGATATTACATTCGATGACAGTGGAAAACTTCCGTCAGTTTCGGGGGAGGCATGTACTTGAATTTTACACCCCATCGATGGGTCAATCCAACGTGACAGTTATTTTTGGTGAGAATGGTCGGGGAAAGACAGGGCTGTTTAGAGCAATAATTTTTTGTCTCTTTGGGGAACGTCGTTTAAGTCAGGATGGTGACGTGCCTCTGGAAGAGTTGCAACTTGTAAATGTTTCGGCACTCGCAGACAACCCGGGACAGCCTATCCGGACAGTAGTCGAGTTGAAGTTCACACACCGGGAACAAACATATCACCTGCGCAGAGCTATATTGGGAATGCAAGATGGTGATAGGGTAATCGAAGAGGAAGATGAAAAAAGTCTTTTTCTAATAACTGCAGACGGTAATACCAAACCTGTTCTGGCAACCGAAATCGATGCCGTTATTAACAATATCCTTGATAGGCGAGTTAAAGACTACTTTTTATTAGACGGTGAAAAGATCGAACGATTGACACGTGCCAGCATTGAGCAACGTCGAGAAATTAGTGTTGGTATTCGAAATTTACTCAATGTTGATGCACTTGAGATTGCGATTAAAGCGGTAGGACGGGTAGCTAAAACTCTTGATAACGAATTATCCAGCTCTTCGCATGAGGATTTATCTCGGCTCCTGAAACGGCTTGGTGATAATGAGGAGGAGCAAGACAATTCCAAAAATCGGCTTGAAAAGCTAGCAGACGAAATCTGTCTTGCCAGAAAAGAAATTGATAAAACAGACAAGGCTTTGGACGAATTCAAGGAGATACGCCACTTGCTTGAGCGGCGTAAGTCATTAGAGCAGAATCTCCAAGAGATGGAACGGCAAGCGGTCGATGCCCTGAGCGAAATGCGAAATCTTGTTTGCAAAGCCACAGCATTAATTATGGCGCCAACTGTGATTACTGTATTTGAACATATAGATAGCCGAAAGCAAAAAGGTGAGCTTCCCTCAGAAATTCGGCGTGACTTGATCGAGCGGATATTGATGGAGAAACGATGTATATGTGGCAATGAGATTTGTGAAGGGTCAGAGGCTTATTCACACATCATCGACTGGCTGAAACGTACCAGTGACGTTACGACTCAGGATGCTGCACTCAACTTGTGGCGTTACATGAGCGAAATGCGTCACCATTTTAGTGACGATGCAGATCTTGTTGAAAAACGATTGCAACAGTATGGAAATATTAACAGTTCCATTGGCAACCTCAATCATAGTTTGGAGAATGTCAGTAATCAGATTGGGACGTCGGAACGACAAGATGCTACTAAGTTAGACGTGCATCGAACGAATCTCCAGAAGGGGATTATAGACTTGGAAGCAAATGCTCAGAACATACAATCACAGCTTGAAAATCTTCAACAAGAAAACGACCGTTTGCGAGCATTACTTAAAGAAGAAAAGCTGAAGGTTGGGAAAAATGATGAATTATCACGACGTTCAATACTAGCTCATGACACTCAGGATGCACTCATTGACATCCACAAGCAATTTACGAGTGAAATAAAAGATTTGATAGGTGCGTCTGCGACAATACTCTTCCGTGAATTGCTTGATAAAGAGGGACGAGAGAACCTCCGGACCATTGTCGTTAATGATGACTATTCTTTACAAGTACTAGATCGGTATAAAAAGCCTTTTTTAGCAAATATCTCTGCGGGCCAACGGCAAATTATGTCTATTTCGTTTATTGCCGCCTTGGCTATAATAGCATCACCCGGAGATAAAATCGAAATTCCACTATTTATGGATACCCCTTTTGGCCGGTTATCTTATGATCACCGGCGGAATCTCATAAACAAATTACCTACTCTTGCTTCCCAGTGGATTCTCCTCGCAACCGATACTGAATTTCGGCGGCAGGAAGCACAACTACTTAAGAACAGTGGAAGATGGGGAAAGTTTTTTATGTTGCGACCTAGCAGTAATGGGAATACAGAGATCGTAGAACAGGATATCAGTAGCGTAATGGCTGTTCTCCGTAATGAGGAGGATTAACGATGAGGATGGATGGAAATATTCGCGTTCACACAGACGCAATGTACAAAGAATTATACAACAATATGAAGAATAATGGGGTAATAGAAGACTTCCACGAATTGTTTTTTCTTTGTGCATGTATTGGTTACCGCAAAGGTGAACATGCTGCAATCCAAAAACGCGATGACCGTTTTTGGTCACGGACGATTACTCCAAAAGAGTGGGCATGTTATTACGCCATGATATTTGAGAAAAGTAACTTCGATTATGAGAAATTATCAGAAGATAAAAAGGTGCTTGAAATTGTTGAAAGATATGCAAATGCCGGAGTGAAGATACTCATAGAGGATTTTCTCGAAGATTATTTACTTCCAAATTCGAATAACTCAACCCCACAACTCGACCCTGCATGTTGCAGAGGGCTTCCAAAACAATTTGTACATTTTATATTTGAGCAAGCTGAAATGGAGACCTGGGATCGCTGATGCGTAATATTTTGCTGGTAGAACCATCCTATAAATCTAAATATCCGCCTTTGGGATTAATGAAAATTTCTGCATACCATAAGCGCTTAAATGATAGAGTTGTCTTTGTTAAAGGCTGCGTTTCTGAGATGCGAGCTGAACGTTGGGATCGTGTGTATGTAAGTTCTCTTTTTACCTATTACTGGCAGCAAACAGTAAAGGCTATTAAATATTACCAAAACAGTGTACCTCGTCTTGCCGATGTCTTTGTGGGTGGTGTTTTAGCAACTCTCTTACGGGATGATTTAGCGTTAGAGACAGGTGCAACGATAATCTCTGGATTACTAGATGAACCAGCTATGCTCGACCCTGGTAATAAAATAAAAATTGATGCTCTAATACCTGATTACAGTATACTTGGTGAGTCTGATCATACATACGAATTGCAAAATTCTTACCTTGGCTACACAACCCGTGGTTGCCCAAACAGGTGTGCGTTTTGTGCAGTGCATCGAATAGAGCCAGAATTTAATGATTATTTACCTCTTCAAAGGCAAGTTCAGCTAATAGAAGAACTTTATGGAGAGAAGCGAGACTTAATTCTTCTGGATAATAATGTACTCGCATCAAAGAGGTTTAAAGATATTGTAAATGATATAAAGGCGCTGGGCTTTGAAAAGGGGGCAACTTATTCATATAAAAGTAAGGCAGGACGTATAATTACCGTGAAAAGGTATGTTGATTTTAACCAAGGCCTAGATGCACGTCTTCTAACTGAAGAGAAGATGGCCTTATTGAGTGAGATAGCTATTAGGCCTGTTCGTATTGCGTTTGATGATATTAAATTTCGTAGTTTGTATGAAGGCAAGGTGCGTTTGGCAGCTAAGTATGGTTTTAGCCACCTTTCAAACTATATACTTTACAATTTCAAAGATCACCCGGCTGAATTTTATGATAGACTTAAAATCAATCTTGATCTTAATGAGGAATTAGGCCTGCAAATTTTTTCTTTTCCTATGAGGTACATCAGCTTAAAAAGTAAAAACAGACTAACTTCTACGCCTGGTAATATGGGGAAACACTGGAATCCCAAATACCTGAGGGCAATACAATGCATATTAATTCGTACACGAGGCCTTGTTGGGACAAAAAAAGACTACTTTTTAAAAGCATTCGGCAAAAATCTTAGTGAGTTCCATAAAATTCTTCTTATGCCTGAAGAATATATAATTCATCGATTTAAACATGAGGGTGATGGGTCTACAAAATTATGGTGGTTGCAAGTTTGTGCTTTATCAGAGTCTGAACGTGTTATTTTTGAGAAAATCGTCTTTAATCATCTTTTTCGTTCGACTAATTATTCAGAATTACCTCTTGCAGTAAAAAATGTACTGATCCACTATTTGGACGAAAGAAATAAAAATATTTTAACAGGGAATGGAGATTTGATGGAAGTGGCCTAGGGTTAGCTGGTATGATAACTATTTGACCACGACCTCCTAAATGTGAAAGAAAAAGTTTGTCGGAATCTTAAAAGCCAAATTCCTTAACCATATAATCTCGAAGACATAGCCAAGATTATTGCAAGTCAGAAAGAACAGTTTTATCGTAAAATGTTGGTTCTTCAAAAAATGTCATGATTTTTATTCAATGCCAAAGTTTTTAACAAATTCTCACTGTTCATAATCTGAAATAGAGGGTAGAGAGGGTTGCGGCGGTATGTGGCTAGGCATTG
>JAOZKP010000083.1:0-6745 GCA_029935295.1 bacterium
CGGGGCCATTGCTTTAGCTTTGGCCCCAGTTACAGGGGGCGAAGCAATGTTCTTTGGTGTCA
The DNA here is from genome assembly GCA_029935295.1 of bacterium. Lineage (GTDB taxonomy): Bacteria > Desulfobacterota > Anaeroferrophillalia > Anaeroferrophillales > Tharpellaceae > Tharpella. Next base: position 63 of record JAOZKP010000083.1, read on the forward strand.
GGCTTGACTCTTGGGTATTTTTTAGCATTGAAAAGTCATAGATACGGTTTGATTTTTCAATGTAAATGGGCTGAAGTTCTTAAATTCAAGTATAAAAACAAATACCCATGGTATTTAGCTATAGAGCTTAAATATCATGGGTAAAAGATGAGTTTTGAGAATAATCAGAGAATGAGTGGTAAACCACTTTTTAAGCAGCCTGACTTTTAAAAACTATTTTTTGCTGGATGACTATCTAATAATTCTCGGGGTGATGAAGATCATTAGTTCGCTGCGGTCAGAATCTTTCATGTCATGTCGAAAAAGGCGGCCTAACATCGGGATTTTCCCGAGAACAGGAACCTCCTGGTTTAATTTTGTTTTGTTACTTTCAATGATACCGCCGACAACAGCTGTTTCACCGTCTTTAAGCAGTAGTGAGGTTGTAATTGTCTGAGTGTTAATGGCCGGTCCGTCTTGTGTGTTTTCTCCTTTAGAATCCTTACTGACGACAACCTCCATGGATACCATTCCATTATTGGTGATCGTTGGAGTTACTTCGAGGCTGAGTTCGGCTTTTTTGAATTCTGTAGTCGTACCGCCGTCTGAAGTAGTTTGGTAGGGAATCTCCTGACCCTGACCTATGCGCGCAGCATGCTGGTTTAATGCAAGGACTTTTGGTGATGAGAGGATGTTTGCAGATCCATCTCCCTGCATGGCTGATAGTTTAAGATTTAGGTTGTACTTGTCAATTTTACCAAAAATAAGTCCGATGCCACTGGTAGCAGCGATTGCCGGCAAGTTAACAGCATAGGAACTTGCGATTGGCGGAACTCCGCCACCGTCCGAAACCGGAGGTAACCCGGTATCTGTGGTGTTACCATTAATGCCATAATAACGGTCATTACTCTTGCTGTTACCCCAGGCTCCACCCCACTGTACGCCAAGTTCATAGGCTGACCTACTTTCAATCTTGACTATTTTAGCTTCAATCATAACCTGCTTGACGGGTTCATCAAGTTCTCGCAGCAAAGCTTCGGCTTGTTTAATTCTGTCGGGGATATCAGTTATGATCAGGGAATTTGTGCGCGGGTCAGTTTCTACGGTACCGCGGTCACTTAAAATTGCATTTTCAATCTTGCTGGCAACATCATCAATGTTGGCAAAATTAACCTTGAGTATCTTCAAGACAGTGTCCTGAATGTCTTCCTCGGTTTTTTTACTTTCTGCTTCGGCGAGGCGTTTTTCGTCCCGGGCTTGTTGCTCGCTGGTGAATACATTCATTGGGGCAATACGGACAACATTGCCATCACGTTCCATGCCAAGCTGATGGGTTTTTAAGACTATACTCAAAACTTGTTTCCAGGGCACCTCTTTCAATCTTAAAGTAACTGTGCCCGAAACATCATCACTCATAACAACATTGAGATGGTTGATTTCAGCTAAAAAACGGAAGACATTCTGAATGTCAGTATCTTTGAAGTCAATACTTATTGGATTATTACTTAATGTGAAAGGTGCTTTTACCGCAGACTTTCTTTTTGGAGGGTTGTTCTCAAAGGTTTTTACACTTTCCGGGTCAGCTTGTTTGAGTGTAACCAATAACTCCTGGTTTCGGGCTGTTTGCGTAAAAGGCGGTAGGGTAGTATATTCAGTATCGAGAACTATGCGGACTTTTTCAATGTCGGAGTACGCACGGAGATTATTAAAGCCACACCCTTTTAAGGCATTATTAATGTCAGTTCCATTGTAGGTGGCATTCGGGAAGTCAATGACCAATCGCGGCGGGGCATCAAGGGTGAAGAGGTCGTAGTCTATTTTATTGTTTGACGTAGTATTGAATCGCAATTGAACCGCATTACCGTCAGTGCTGGCGATTAAGCTGATATGATTATCCGCATTTGGGGCCGCATTTACGATGTTGATGAAACCGGGGGTAAGTAACATCAGTGCCAGGATTAGGTACACTAGCGAAAACTTTCGTCGGGTAGTATAAATGTGCATGGCTTTATTCACTTTTGGATTCCTTAAATTTTAGTACCTTACAGGTTATTTTTTGGATTAAAGAACAAAAAAAAGTTCTGATTAAAGTACTTATTCGTGAAGCGGAACTCACACGGGCTAAAAAAGTTCAGTAATTTGATTAATATTTGTCTTCTTCAAGTTGGAGATAGCTATCTTCTTCAAGATCTCGAAGCCTTAAGGATATGGTGCGTAACTGCTGTTTATCAAATATATCGAGATAGGGCTCTTCAATTATGACTTCGTTAAATTTTATCTCTTTTACCTGGCCGCTCATCTTACCGATCATATCTCCCGTGCGAACTGTAAAGCCAATATTCTCCGGGTCTTCAACCAAGGCATAATTTTCCATATCACCAGCCAGAATAATACCAACCAGCTGGTACTGGTTCAGGGCATATTTTTCTAACGGAGTTAAAAGGCGGTCAGTATCAGTCGGGATTGAGCGTTCAACCTGGGAGAAATCGATAAATGGGCGAAAAGGATCTTTACGGCCCTGAGCTTCATAGGAGAAAACAATTGCTTTATTATCCAAGGTCTTAAGCTTTTCCGGGGTCAAAGGCTCGGTTATTTCAGCTGTTTTCTTTTTGCCGGCATAAGCTGGAGCCGGAGACAATGCTGGAGTCAAAACCAGGAGCAGGCATATCAGAGTTAAAGTGAAACTTAGCTGGGTAAAAAGTTTATTCATTATTTCTTCTTACCTTTTTTTACAGGTTTGGGTTTGTCGATAAATGTATAAGTGACGGCCTGAAACTTGGCCTTAAGCTTAATGTCACCGTCTTCAGTCATCTTGTAGTTACCCAGCGAATAGTTGTAGATGTTGACGATCCTTGGCATAGCACAGACTTGACTGAAAAAACGGCCAACAGCATGGTAACTGCCCTGAACTTCAATATCAATTGGCACTTCGGCATAGAAGTCCCGGTTACGGTTATGCAAGGGTTGGAACAGGTTAAATGTGAGTTTTGACTCCTTACCCAATTTTGTGATTTTCAGGAGGAGTGAAGGGATTTCTTTATTGTCAGGTAATTTTTTCAGGGCTTTTTTGAAAGCGATATTTAAACTTGCAATTTCAGCTTCAAATTTTGGTAACTGATTCGCGATCTGCTGTGTTTGATGCAGTTTGATTTGAGCTTGTTTTAACTTTCGCTCAACTCTCTGCAATGATTTCAGCTTTGGCATATAGATGAAATAGGTAAATCCTCCGGCAATAAGAGCTATAATTCCGAAAAGCATCAGCGCGCGTTTGAGCGGCGGATAGTTATGGAGAAAATCAAATTTAAGATCAGCCATTTTGCCCCTCCTCTTCGGAAATTGACACCGGAGCGGCCGGTTCCAATTTTTTTAACATCTCCGGCAGAGCGTCCAGATTAAGAGGGCAGTCTATTGTGAATTTCTTGAGTTCAAGTTTTTTGATGTTCTGCGAACGAAGTAGTGTTAAGTCAGAGTTCTGTAACGGGATTGACTGTTTCAGGTTGTTCAGGAAAGTAACGATGGTTTCGTTGTCGATTGCGACTCCACTAATTGTCAGGTGCCGGCTGTTCTCTTTCAGGTCGGTAAACCAGAGCTTTTCCGGCCGCTGCAGGTTTAAATCTGAGAGAACAACAACAGGTGCCAGGCGGTAACGGTCAAGGTCAATTATTACAGCAATCTTTTTGCTGATCTCATCCTTCTGCTTTTTATAGGTTTCAATTTTTTTGATAACCGGGGCAAGTTGTCTAATTTTTTTGTTAGTTCTTGCCAGGGAGCTTTCAGCATTATTTAATTGACCTTGAAGGCGAACAAAAAGAAGTCCCATCACTGCAATGGCAAAGAAAATAGCGAGTGCGGCAATTGACAGTTGTTTGCGGATGAACTCTTTACGGCGCTCAGCCCGTACGGGCAAAAGGTTTATTTTAATCATTTGCGTGCGGCCTCATCCTTACGCAGGGCCAAGCCCGTGGCGACAGCAGCTACCGGCCCGATTTCCCGGATGTATTCGAGGTCAAAATGCTTTTCCGGAACCATGATATTGCGAAATGGGTCAACCAGCTCAGTTTCAATCCCGGATTTATTCGTGATGTCTTTGATGATGTTGTATGTTTTAGCCCCGCCGCCACTCAAGACTATTTTTTCAATACGACCATCAGCGACAGCAGAGGTGTGGAAAAAGTCTATAGCTTTAATGATTTCATTAATTAACGGGAAAGTGGCTTCTTTGATAGCAGAAATTGCAACTGATATATCAGATGTGAAATTTTCCGGGCAGCCCATTTTGAGAAGCTCGGCCTGTTCGTAACTCAAGGAGAACTGTTTTTGGAGTTGTTCAGTGATTACGCGGCTGCCGGAAGTGATGTTGCGTGAAAAACAGGTTACGCCGTCGTCAAGTATATTAATGCAGGTTAAATTCGCACCGATATCAACTAATGCAACAATCTTTTTTTCATTATCTTCGTAATTGTGCTCGTAAGCATTTTCCAGGGCAAAGGTGTCGACGTCGACCACAACCGGAGTAAAGCCAGCTTCTTCAACCAGAGTCAGGTAGTCATTAATAGTATCTTTTTTTACAGCGACTAGAATGACATCCATATTATCAGGATTGTCTGAACTCGGGCCCAAAATCTGGAAGTCTAGATTGACATCACTTATGTCATACGGGATATGCTGTGTTGCTTCCTGATGAATGGTTTCTTCAATAGTATTCTCATCCATCAGGGGGAGAGTGATCTTTTTGACGATAACTGAGTGGCCGGAGATTGAAGTGCTGACCCGTTTCTTTTTCACTTTGAGATTGCTGGCAAGGTTGACAATGGTGCTGACTATGGCAGATGAGTCCATGATAGTGCCGTCAACTATTGCATCTGGAGGCAAGGCCGCCATGCCAAAATTACTTAAAGTGTGGACTGAACCGGAATCCTTGAGCTCAACCATTTTAATGTAGCCAGAGCCAATATTCAAACCGAGTAGAGTTTTGTCTTTTTTGAATAACATAAATTGGATTAGTCCCTGGTTTTTAGTTACTTTTTAGTAATTATAAAAGGGCTAAGTATAAAGTATTATGAGATCAATCTAATTATAAGGTCGTTGGTAGTAACTTTTGTCAGTGATTTCTTTAACTGGAACATGTTATTCAGCACAAGGCGTGCCATTGATGTTCCAAAAGTCTATTTTATTGTTTTAAGTTTGCGGCGAGCAATCTCAGCCTGGTCACTTTTCGGGTAATTAGTAATAACTTTACTAAGAATTAATTTACCATCAGTTGCGTCTCCAAGTTTCAGAAAAGCAAAACCCTGCTTGAGCAAGGCACTGGCAGCTTTCTGGTGCTGCGGAGTGTCGGCTATGATTTCATCATATTTGATGATTGCTTCAGCATAGTCACCAATCTTATAGTAACATTCACCAATCCAGAATTGGGAATTCACTCTGTAGGTGCTGCTGGGAAAAGTGGTAATAAATTTTTTAAATTTATCTTTTGCAATTTTAAAGTTGCCGCGCTTGAAAGTACTGTATGCATCGTCATAGAGGGCTTTTTCACGGGCGCTTGGGGATTTGGTGGTAGGGATGGGCGTTGCTGTGTGGGTTTTGTTACCGGCAGCGTTAGTCGCTGATGTTACCGAATTTTTGTTCGGCGGTGTTCCTGATTCCAGTAGTTGAATCCGTTTTTCTAGATTTGCAATAATCTCTTCAAATTCAAATTTGTCAATTGATTTTACTTCTTCGGGCCGGGCCAGTGCATCTTCAACTGATTCGCTGAGCAGTTTTAACTCTCTTTCCAGGTTGTCCAGGCGAATGTTGGTGTCAGCGTTGAGCTTTTGTTGGGTGTTTGAGCTCTCTCTCTGTAAGGCAGCTTGCTTTTGTTCGAGTACATTGATGCGGTGATAGATTGCTTGTTCTTCACGTTGTTGGTTGGGACCGGCACAACCGGTCGCCAGTACTGATAAAATGATCAGGGCAGCAACCAGTCTGAATTTATGTGTTTCTATCATGGTCATAGTTAATTTTTGCCGGCACGACCCAACTTGGAGATTTGTCAGTCAAGCTGGGTCGTGCCGGTCTTTTTTGCGATTAGTGATTTACAGAACATTTTCTTGTTTTTGGAACAAGAAAATGTTCTGATAAAAGCACTTATTTACGGGCAACGCCCGCATTAGATCTATAAGGGTCGTTATTTGGCAGTAATTGTGAATTCGACGCGCCGGTTCTGGCTCCAGCAGCTTTCATTTGATTCGCTGCAGACCGGTTTCTCTTCACCGTAGCTCAATGTCTCAAAATGTTCCGGTGAGATTCCCAGGTAAACCAGGTATTTCTGGGCGCTGGCAGCCCGGGTTTCACCCAGTGCCAAGTTGTATTCGTTTGATCCGCGTTCATCACAATGACCGTCGATGCGTAATCCGATTTCCGGGTTGATTTTCAGCCATTGGGCCAGTTTACCCAGGGTTTCACGGGCATCACTGCGTAAGGCAGCTTTATCGTAATCAAAATAGATCGGAAAAACGTGGTCGCCAATATCAACAACCCGGTCACCGATGGTTACTACGCCGGTAGAGATAGTTGCGGGTTTGACAATTGCAGGGGTAACTGCTGCCGGGGTTGCCAGTGCTGCAGGTTGGGCAATCTTCTCTTCTTCAAGTTCAGGTTTGCAAGTGCAACTTGTGAACACAAACATCAAGCTTGCGAACAAGGCTAATGCCAGAATTACTTTT
>JAOZKP010000083.1:6845-10614 GCA_029935295.1 bacterium
AGGTTGAATTTAATGAACAATCAATACGTGAGCATTATAAAACAGTGTCTGATGACCTATACATAACCTCTTTAATATAAAAAATCAAGCTAATTACGCATATTTAGATAGTTTTGTCAATGTACTACTCTAGAAAAATAGCTGATTAATTAAAAAGTTCCAATATTTTCTGAGGTTATGGCTTTCCGAAAGCTCATATTAGTTGATAATATTTACCTTTTAAAATGCACTTTCTAGAGGTGATTTTCGACTTTTCCCCAGTCAGGGCAACTTTTGTTGTGATTACAATGCTAACGATTGGCTGACCAGCTGGGACCTTTTTTCTCAATTTTGTCAAAAGTGATCTGCTTCAGGTTGCGGCCTTTCTCATCCATAATCATTAATTGACGGATTTTGTTGATCTTCTTTGTGAAAAGAATATGTCGACCATTCGGTGACCAACAGGGGACTTCACAATTACTGCGGGTAAATGTCAGTTGCTGATATCCGGAACCATCCGGTCGGACTGTGCAGATCTGGAATATCCCGTCAATCCTGGAGGTGAAGACGATCTTGTCGTTGTAGGCGGACCAGTCCGGATCAGCGTTGTAGGCGTCCATTTTAGTGAGACGTGTCCAAGGTCCGCCGGTGACCGAAGTTAAGTATATGTGAGGTGTGCCACTGCGGTCAGAGACAAAAGCGATCTGGCTGTTGTCGGGAGACCAGCACGGCGATGCCTGGTTGGAAGAACTGGTGGTCAGGCGGCGGATAGTCGCCCCTGAACTGCTGTCAATAATAGTTATTTCGCTGTGACTACTATAGCGTTGCATTAGAGTTAGATGACGATCGTCAGCCGACCAGTTGGCGGCAACATTGAGCCCTTTGCGCTTGCTCAAGAGTTCCTCTTTTCCTTTTAAAAGATCAATAACATAGAGGTCTGGGTTGTTATTCCGGTACGAAGTGTAGACAATTTTATTGGTGTCATTTGACCATGATGGTGAGACATTGATCGAATGATTGCGCGTGACCTGGCGTAATTCATGGCCGTCGTAATCGCAGCTGTATAACTCCTGTGCAGTTTCACCATGCAAGCGTCCGCAAAAGGCAATTTTGGCCGTGAATTCACCCGGCAGGCCGGTAACTTTTTCAACTACAAGATTGGTGAATTTATGAAAAAGGAGACGAATATTTTTGGCCCGGCTGCGGTAGCGTTTACCGATCAGCATTTTGCCCTCCAAAGTGTCGTAGAGCCGAAATTCTGCAACCAGGGTCTTGCCGCTTAATGAGTAGCCCGCTTTAATTAGAAGTTCGGCTCCGATCAATGACCAGTTACTGTAATCGAATGTGCCGGGTGAGAGGCTGCAGCTTTTGGGCTTTTCAAGGTAGTTTTCAGTGTCAAGCAGCAGTTCAAAGAAAGTTGAGAATTCAAGATCGTCAATTATGATTTTGCGTCCGAGTTGCGCGACCTCTGCGTTTGTGCTGGCACCGCACAGAGGCTGCAGTGGAGCCACAGCCAGAGGGATACGGCGCAAGTTGGGTGAGTCAAGCTCGAGGTAGACCCGGGCCCGGGACAAGCCCGGCAGGGTCAGCAGCATACAGCTTATAAGCAGTAAGGTGAAGGCAATATTTACAGTCATTTTAGCTGGATTCGTAAAGGCTGTTCGTTTCATAACTCACTTCTCTTTATTAATATTATTGGGGTTGAAAGTTATTACAAATTCCTCTTGTGGAATTGTCAATTCTGCAGGAAAAGGAGGGAAAGGGTTAGCGTTGCTAATGGCCTGGCGCATGGCGTGATCGAAGATTGTGTTGCCGGATAACTGTTCTTCTGTTTGGTTTAAAAGAGTCCCGGAAGCGGTAATTGTCAAACTTATAGTAGCTTCAAGGCCGCTGTTGAGAAGATGTTCCGGTAGATGCCAGTTGCGCATTATCCAGGCCGTCAGAGTCCGGTTGTAGGTTTGGGTTAGGCTGTTTTGCCGGGCTTTAGCTGCCGGCGAGGCATTACTCCGCAGGCGTTGACGAATCTCATTGAGTTTTTCTTCTTCCTGTTGCCGGGCCAGACGCTTTTTAATCTCATCCAGCTTGTTGCTGGCTGCGGGAGTTTTTTTCTTGGGTTTAGAACGTCTGCGTGCCAATGTCGACTCTTTGACAGTATCCCGGGGCTTTTTTTGCGGTGCCGGTTTTTTCTTGGTTTTCAGTTTCCTTTTGTGTTTTAAGATTGGTTTGCTGGTTTTCTTAATCTTTTTTTTAGGAGAAGTTTTAGGTGTCTGCTTGTTTGTTACAAATTTAACTTCTACCAGGTTTTCACTTGGTAATGGTCTTTTGCGGGGTTTGCTGAGCAAACTTGGCATAAGCAGTAAGGCGTGGAGTATGAATGAAAGTGCAAGCGCAATTTTGAAAGTTCGGTTGGTACCATTAATCCGCCGGGCAATATGTTGAGAAATATTTTGGGCTTTGGATCTTGCAGATGGGCTCATCATGGCTACAGGATTAAAATCAGGTCGCTGTTACGGTGGCAACGGCGTAAGCCGCAATTCCTTCACGCCGGCCGGTAAACCCGAGACCTTCACTGGTAGTAGCTTTGATATTGAGCTGGCAGGGTAAGGCAATACTTTGTTGTAGTCGGATTTTTATCTCCTGAATATAGGGTTTAAGTTTGGGTTGTTCGGCGACAACCGTAATGTCAGCTGCTTCAAGATAAAATCCTCTTTGCTTCACCAGCAGTATGGTTTTTTCCAGAAAATCAAGACTGCAGCGATTTTTATGGGCCGGGTCATGGTCGGGGAAATGGTGGCCGATGTCACCCTCTCCGATTGCACCGAGAATGGCATCGACTAAGGCATGAATTAAAACGTCAGCGTCGGAGTGTCCGTCAAGGCCAAAAGGATGTGGGATTTCAACGCCGCCTAAAATAAGTTTCCGGTTCGGTGCAAAAGCGTGAACATCATAGCCGAATCCGGTTGCCATACGGGGCTTATAGGGGGTATCAGGGATATTCTTCTGTAATTTCTCTCTTTCTGAGAGTATTGCCTCGGCTCTGTTGAGGTCTTTAGGGAATGTGATTTTCAGGTTGTCGGCATCGCCAGGAACATTCATCATTGTGATCTCTTCCCGCTTTTCTGCCGGCAGGTTTTCGAAGAGAGAGCCTTCGTCAGTGATAATCACACCGGGGTGATTGTGCCAGTGGGTTATGGCTTTCCGGAGCAGAGCCCAGGGTACGCCTTGCGGTGTTTGTGCCAGGCCGGTCGTTTCCCGATTGATTGTTTCGGTGATGGTCTGACCGACAATTTTTTTAACAGTTGCAGTTGGGGTCGTTGTCGGGATAGCAATGGAGTTGGGGCTGACTTGGTCGGCGACTTGGCTGATAAGCTCCGGGGTGATCAGGGGGCGGACGCCGTCGTGGATCAATACTGGGTCATTTTTTGAAATCTCACAGTTTGACCGCAGAGCAGCGATTCCGTTGCTGACCGATTCGGTCCGGCAGTTGCCGCCGGCGACTACTTTTATGACTTTGGGAAATGTTTTAGTTAGAGTCTGCATTTCAAGTAAGGCATCATCATCATCACCGGGGCCAACCACAATGATGCCGTCAACACATGGAGTTTCCTGAAAAGCCTTAACGCTCCATATGTAGATGGGTTTGCCTTGCAGTTCCAGAAATTGCTTTGCCCGGGGGCCGGGACAGCGATTACCGCTGCCGGCCGCGACAATAATTGTGAAAACAGATCTTTTTATCAATTAAGGACCAAATTGTTTTGGCAGAAGTAGAAAAAATATGTAACTGTCCAGC
>JAOZKP010000326.1 GCA_029935295.1 bacterium
GGCATCCCCTGTTCTTGACCCTGGGCAGCATAGGTAAGCGCCTGGGATGCATAGGCCAGGTAATACCCGATGCGAAGGTAATATGAATCGCAATTTTCCTGTTGTTCAAGCCCGTTGCCTCTTGCCTGAAAGGCAATCTTTTTGGCAAGCCCCATGGCATGACTTCTAAAAGAGCTGGACAGGGTTTTTAACTGCCTTTCCCGTCCCTGCATGTTTGGCTTGCGTTGCAATTGCCCGATCCAATATTGATGTTTTTTTTCGATTTGTAGCCAGTTCTTGTAAATTTTCATTGGAGAATATGAGTTATCATGTGCTCCTTTCACATGGATAGACGCATGCTTAAGGTGGTCAATAATAAGTTCGATGGAAGCAGGACCGCTGTGCCGGCCTAAAGCAGCCGACCATCCCAGTCTGGTTCCCAGTGAAAAAAGATGAACCCTGACCTGTTGGCTGTTCCCGGATGTTTTCCAGGACTGGGGCATAAAGTCCCGCTCAAAATAGGTGACTGTTTCCGAGGCAACATTGGGGGCTTCATCATCGGACTCATCACTGAACCCATCCGCTTCTACAGGAGCATCATCTGCCGGATCCTGGGTTTCTCCATCTTCTGCATCTGATTCATCTGAAAACCCGCTGCCTGAAATGCCGGCCAAGGTGCCATCGTTAGAAGCCTCTTCGTCGGCTTCATCCTCAAACCCGTTGCCATCACCTGATTCGGATGCTTCTCCATTTTTACATGCTTCTGCTTTTTCAACGAGATCCTGATGGTTTTGTATGAGCTCTCCGGCTTCCTGCTGTAATCCCTGAATCGCGGCCCAGTCCTTTGCTGCTTGTCCAATATGCAAACGGGACAAATCGAGATGAAGGGTTTCAACTGATCTCAAACGATTTTCAGCATCCAGTTTTGCTTCCAATGCCATTCCGGCAAAATCATTATAATCGGTCTGATAAGAATCGGCGTTACACCCTTCTTTATTCTGAAGTTTGATAATGAGCTGGTCTAATTCATGGATGCGGTATTCCGTTTCAGAATCCAGATCATCTGGAAACGCCATCCGCAGGGCCTTGATCTCTTTTGAAAGTCGTCTTCCGTCATCTTCCAGCTTTTGGGTGGCAGTATTCACCGTATTGATGTTGGCTTCTATCTCTTCGTAGGGTGGAATCTTTGCGTTCATATCACTGATACGGTCTTTCACTGCAAAGGCTGATTGTAAAGTGGACTGGGCCTGCTGTATTTCTGTTTCAACGGATTTAAGCTTTTCTCCGATGATCCTGGCTTTTTCTGAAATGTTCTGAATTTGTGTCAAATTTTGCTTTGCGGCATCATACTTTGCTATAATGGTCTGCGCGTCTTTTTCAGAAGTGCAATTTTGCGCAACATCACCGGCTTGTTTTAAGTCGGTCTTCAGTTGGTCTGATAAAGCCGTAGCCTCACTCTGCATTTTGGTGAGTTGACGCTGTTCAAGCATCAGGTCATAGACCCGGTCTTCCAAATTTTTCAATTGGGCAATCGCATCAGAAGATGGCAGCTTATTTATATCATCCTGATAAGCAACTAATTTAATAATTATTTTCTGGTTGCGCAGGTTTCTACAGCCGAGTTCTTTGCTTGCCGCAAGGGGCTCCAGCGTTGCTGTGATCTTTGCACGCAAGGCCTCAATCTGATGTTCCAGCGATCCGCTCTCAAGGTTTATGCGTGTCCAATCTTCCCGGTTTTCTTCGATTTGATACCGTTCCCACTCCGCACTTGCCCATTCCTCTAAATTATAGAGTAAATATCCTGTATCATAGCCCAGTTTTAAATAGGAGGCACCCGTTCCGACTAAAGCCACCTTGACCATTGCACCTTCGGAAAGAAGCTGCATCGCCATGGAAACAGATGTGGCGATTCCGTTTGATACCATCAGCTGTGCTAAACAATCCCGTGCATCGGTGCCACTATCCCTGCATTTAATTATCATCTCAAGGTTAACCGTTAAAAGTATAATCTCTGAGCCATGCCGATTGATTTCATCCCTGACTTTTTGACCCACAGATGCCGCGGGCGTGTTTGGAATGTTTTCTTTGTTACTGGTATCAATCTTTTTTGTTAGATTATTCTTGTCTGTGTTCTGGCTTCCACCCTCCGACTCAGCAACCTGACCTGTTTTTTTCCGGTTGATTTCAGCTTGTTGTTCAGGCGGAATATCCCCGCGTTTATTCACCCCATCACGCACACGTGTTTTATTCCCGGGTTGAGGTTCTGGACGTTGCACGCGTTTCGTCGGTGCTTTTTGCATTGCGCCGACTTTTTGCTTTAATTTTCTGACAGACTCGGCAAGATCATCAAGTTCATTTTCCACATCCTGTATCATGCGGGTATGGTTACCCGTCCGGCGAAATTTTTCAGGCGTTTGATTCCGAAGTTCGCAACGCCGCATCCTAAGTTCGGTTTCAATATCCTCGACAGCCCTACGATAGAGCTTGGTATCAGAAACTGTCTGGGCACGCTTGATTCCAGGATCATCAATGGCAGGGCGCCGGCCCTGGTCAGCCAATTTCTGACGAAAGAATTCTATTTCTTTTTTTCCCAGCAAATACAATTTTTTTTCTAACTGAACTTTCCGTTGTACAAGAGACCTGTATTCCTCATGGGTGAATCCCCAGCTTTGAAGTTCCTGATCAGTGGGTCCCACAATAGCACTTGCCACGATTTCCGCATGAAGCAAATTGTTTTGAGAGAAAGTACAGGTGAAGGAAAGGATGATAAACAGAGAAGGATACCAGAATTTATAACACGAAAAACGGTTCTGCAGTTTAAGATAAAAATAAACCAGTGAATATAATATCGTGGTGAGCCTTTTAGATTGCATTGGAACCTCCTAATTATCCGATCAATAGACTATGAGTGGTGGATAAAAGTCAACCTGTATTTTGTGCAGATATGACCATGGCTTTAAAGTATAAATTGTAAATAATTTTCATCTATGGGCATGCTTATTGACTGAAATCCCCTACTAAAAAATCAAGTATATCTTTCCAGTCCTTCACTATTTGAATTGCCGCTTATCAATCAGTCCGAACCCTTATCAAATCAAATTGTAACTGTTCAGTAAAAAAAGGTCCTGGCGGACGGGGTCGGACCAAGCTAACCTATTGATTATTCAATAGTTAAATCCAAATAGAACCGGTTTTTAGAGCTTAGAAGCTCAATTTCATGGTCAAAACCGGCATTGTAAGTCGCTTCCGGCTCTCTCAACTCATAACGACCATCAATTTCCTTGATCTTTT
>JAOZKP010000327.1 GCA_029935295.1 bacterium
AGTTTCTACGGTGCGGATAAGACGGCTGGAGAAGCTGAAGTCCAATCAGTAAATCTAACAAACCACATGCTTGTCCTGAGATTACAGCAACACCCTTCAATTGACCTTATCTTTGCAGATTCAAAAGGCTTGATTGCCGACATGCAATGTCCCGTCTTGTAACTGGTTGTTTAGTGTTACTCATCGTTAAAATCCAGGCAGTTTGAATTTCATGGTTACTTCTCCGGTTTCTTTGTCAACCGTAACCGACTGACCGTCGGCAAGCAGCTTTTGACCGGTTGCCATCTCCATGAGACCGCTTAAAAAACTGATCCCCTGATTTAAGGTGGTAGCCATCATTTCACTTGACGGCAAGCTGTTTTCCTGACCTCTGGAATCAGTCTCAATGGCTGAATTTTCTTCAGCAGTTATTGTCCCGACACCGGCGGCCGGATCAAGTTCACTCTCTCTACCTTCTTCATTTTTAATCACCTGCTGAAGATCACTTTCCCGGATATCCTCAACCATCGGCACTGCTCCCAGAGATTGGTGCAAAGATTGCCCAACTGCGGCAGCCTCATTTCCGGCGACATCCTCCAGTTCCTGTTTTTCCGCCTCTTCAACCATAAAAGGAGTTACCATTTTTTCAATCTGCTCGATCATAGTGGAACGGCCTTTAGCTGAAAAATCGACTTCATCAGTAGGATCATTCTGGTTAAGAACCGCATCGAACAGTGCCTCTTTAACCACAATTCCCGACGCAATCCGCTCTTCTATGGAGTTTAACGAAACCAGATTGAAGACTGTAAGATTTTGACTTTTTTGACCGATTCGATGAATTCTACCGATACGCTGATTCTTTTTTGCCGGATTCCAGGGAAGTTCAAAGTTGATTACCGTATCAGCCATCTGCAGATTAAGACCGGCACCGCCAGCTTCGGTTGAGAGGAAAACCAGACAGTCAGGATTGTCGGCAAATTCAGAGATCAGTTTGCCACGATTTTTCACCGCAACTTCACCACTCAAGCGAACATAGCCGATATTTTTACTTTTGAGAAAATTCTCGATCAGGTGAAGCATTGTTTTCCATTCAGAAAAGATAATGATTTTTCTTTTTTGACCAATAATGTCAAGCTTTTCCAGCAGGATCTCTTCAAGCTCTTTCAATTTCGGAGAAATATTGCTCTCCTTGTCGATCAGGTAGGTTGAGTCACAAACCATGCGCATACTGGTTAAAAGCTGAAAGATGCGCTGCATATCGTAAATAGTTTTATGTTTTTTATTGATATACATCGTAAGCGCTTGTGCAAATCCGGCATGCATCTCACTCTGTTCCTGAGTCAATTCGATCGGTATTGTAATTTCAGTAAGTTCCGGCAGCTGGGTCATAACATCTTTTTTTTGCCGCCGGATGACAACCGTATCCAGTTTTTCTTTCAGGCTTTGCAGATTGAAATAACCGGTTATCCGGTTCTTTTTACTTTTGTCAAAATAGCAGTGCTGCATAGAGAACTCCCAGAGCGGAGCCAGAAGTTCAGGATTAACAAAATTCATTACTGAATAAAGATCGATAAGCCGGTTTTCAATCGGAGTTCCCGTAATTACCAGAGAGTGCTTGCGCGGAATCGATTTGACCGCAGTCGAGGTTTTAGTCTCATAGTTTTTAATTCTCTGGGCTTCGTCCAGAATAACCAAATCGGGAGGATAATTTTTAATAGTTATCACATCCCGCAGCACAGCTTCATAATTGGTAATCAAAAAGAAGGTATCACTGTTTTTATAGATCAGACTCCGCTCTTTTTTATTACCCTCAATAACCAGTGCCCTTTCTGATGAGAATTTTTCAATCTCCTGCTGCCATTGATACTTTAGTGAAGCCGGGCAGATAATCAAGGTTCTTTTGAAATTGAAAAGGTCCCTTTTTAATATCGAAGTTGCAATTGCCTGCAAAGTTTTGCCAAGCCCCATCTCGTCGGCGATTATGACACCTTTTTTACAAACCGCAAACTCAACGCCATCTTTCTGGTAAGGAAAAAGCTCAGCCTTGATTGATGAATAGTCAGGCTGCAGATTGGCCGCCAGCCTGTCGGCCTGAAGGTTCTCGAAATAGAGCTCAATTTTATCTCTCACTTCCGGACGAATTAAAATCTGCTTAAATTTTTCAGCTTTATCTAAAAATTCAAGAAAATTATCGTAGTGCTGCGGCTGAATATAGACACCGTCAGAAAAATAATCAGCAATCAGGCTATCAACTTCAGCTGGCATTTTACCTTTACGAAAAAAAGTTATCTGGTAATCATTGAGAGGATCACAGTAAATTTCAAAAAAGGGATAGGCCTGTTCCTCAATCAGCTTTCGGTATGGCAACTCTTTTTTAAGTTTTTTGACAGCAAAGATAAGATGCTTGCATGTCCCAAGTTTGTTAATACGAAAATCTGGGCAACTGCAATAGCCCTGGCTTTTGCTAAAATCACGGACGTTTATCTGATATGTTCGATCTGCCGCTGTGGTAACCTGATGGGTGCCGTAAACAGTATCTCCGATAGTAAGTTTAAAATACTCTTTCTCGGCTCGTTCCTTACGTTCCTGCAGTACCCGCTGGATCATTTCGTTACGGGTATAGGTGTTATTGTCAAAATCTTCTTCAAGTCCGACATCTAGATTTTTTTCATTGATCTTCAATAGTGCCGCCGCAATATGGCTGCAACAGGGATTAAGAAACTTGCAGTTACAGGAGGTTTTCAATTCAGTATCGGACAAGTCAATTTCAACCGTGAAATCGGCAAAACGATCCTCAACCACAAAACGAAAAAGATCATTTTGCACGGTCGTCTCCGTACACAAGTCATTCTGCAGAAAATGTCGTCCGCGATTTTCGACATAATCTGTGTGAAAAAAATTCTCTCGCAATTCACTCAAGCTGGGAAAGGGACAGGACATATCTTACCTTCTCAAATTCATAATTTTTAAGGGCTTAAAGAATGATATCATTTCTTATCTTGGAAAACAGCAAAAACTCTACTCTGTCTTCCCCAAAAAACCAATATGCATTTAACATAAGGTTTAGATTTTGACAACCGGCTAAAGGTAATCATAATGTTTTCGTGACTGATCGACAACCATATCGAAATACTCAATGTCGCCGATCCCAGAGGAAGTCAATCTCCTGATATCTAGGAAAAAACCAAGAAATTTTTGCAGACTTTTTTGGGTGACTGAAATAATTTCGAATCTAAAGATTTCACCATCCCCGGTTTTAACTTGACTATTCTTGAAAAGAATAATAC
>JAOZKP010000328.1 GCA_029935295.1 bacterium
CACTGCGTGGCATTTCATCAATAAAAAGAATTCGGCGGGGAGATTTATATGAAGCGATCTCTGCTTTGCAGAATGATCTTAACTCATTTTCATCTACGTTTTCTCCCGGCTTCAACTGCACCACCGCGGTGACCGCTTCGCCCCATTTTGCATCCGGTAATGCAATAACAGCTGCCTGACTAACCTGTGGATGGCGGTAGAGAACATTTTCCACTTCAGCCGGATAGACATTTTCGCCGCCGGTAATAATCATATCCTTTTTCCGGTCGACGACATAGATAAAACCTTTCTCATCAACCCGGCAGAGATCGAGCGGATAGTACCAGCCATTCCGAAAAACTGCTGCGGTTTCAGCTTCTTTGCGCCAGTAGCCAACGCAGTTTCCAAGTCCGCGAACTTTAAGCTCACCGACTACACCGGGAGCTGTCGGCTGGTCATTCTCATCAACCACAATACTCTCCATGTCAGCAAATGAACGGCCGCAGGAAGCCAGGATATCATTATTGCCGGCGGCCAATGCCTGTTCAACATCGGCAAGACGCAGAATTGTGGTCTGCCCCACCGTCTCACTGGTTCCAAAAAGATGGATGAAAACATTGCCGTAGATCTTTATGGCTTTTTGAAAAACTACTGGGGTTACCGGGGCCCCGGCAAAATAGATCTTCTTCAAACTGCTGAAATCGTACTTAGCAAAGTCGCCGAACTCGGCAAGAAACAGAACCATCGGGGTTGCGAGCATGCCAGTGGTAATTTTGTATTTTTCAACCAGTTCAAGAAAAGTCGGCACATCCCACATTGGCATGATAATCGAGGTTGTACCGCTGTATATATGGTTCATCAGGGTAACTTCGCCGGTTGCGTGAAACAGGGGTGAGGCGATGATGCCGACATCATCGGCATCCATCTGCAATTCTAAAGTCAGACTGCGACCGACATGATAAAAATTTCGGTGTGTCGCCATGCAGCCCTTGGGAGCGCCGGTGGTGCCGCTGGTATAGAGCAGCGCCGCCAGATCATCTTCGGCCGGATTAACATTGGGAGTTGCAGCCGGAGCCGCCGCAATAATATCTTCATAATGGTGCCAGCCCGCAGGTTTCTGAGCCGGGTCGCCAATAAAAATCACTTCTTTAATCGAAGGCAACTCCGATTGGATTTGCGCAAAATGTGCCAGGTACTCCTGATTAACTATAATTATGCTTGGTTCAGAATCAAGCAGGATATCCTGAAGCTCTCTTGGAGCCAGACGAAAGTTGAGCATTACCAGAACCAGATTGGCGCTCGGAACAGTGAAATAGCTTTCAGCATTTTCAATGCTGTTTTTACTCAAAATTGCAACCCGCTCACCTTTTTTTAAGCCAAAACTGAGCAGGGCATTGGCCATACGGTTGCAGCGGTCATACATCTCGGAAAAAGTAAACTGCCGGTCTCCTTCAATCAAGGCAGTTTTATCAGGATTAAATTCAAGATTCCGGCGCAGCATATTATTCAACGTACAAAAGCTTTTCATTTTTTCAAATCTCCCCTATTCCGTTTGAACTTACGTCATGGCATTGATACCGATCAACTCCCGGCCAATCATCAGTTTATGCATCTCGCTGGTACCGCCTAAAATCGTGCTCAAAACCGCGTCGCGATGATGATGTTCGAGATCGTATTCATCGGTGCAGCCATAGGCTCCATGCAGTCGAATCGCTTCAGCCGCGGATTTTACGGCCAACTCGGAAGCGAGCCACTTTGCGGTTGATAACTCTTTGCCGTGCGGTTTGCCCTGATCTTTAAGATCAGCGGCATAATAGAGCTGCCAGCGCAGCGGTGCGATTTCAGCTGCCATTCTGGCAATAACCTCCTGCACCAGTTGAAAACCGCCAATCGCTTTGCCAAATTGTTCACGCTCTGTAACATATTTGAGGCAGGAATCAAGACACCCCTGGGTCATTCCCAAGGCACCGGCAGTGATAAAAACCCGGGCCGTATCGATGCCGTGAAAGGCACCATGCAGACCCCGACCGACTTTGCCGATAAGATTATCAGCCGGCACCTTACAGTCAGAAAAAGCCAGGTTGACAATGTCGCTGGTACGCCCGCCGACGAGACGGACATCCTCAAAACTGATGCCGTCTGATTTACTGTCAACCAGAAGCAATACCATCCCCTTGGTGCCAAGTTTTTTATCCGTCTGCGCCAAAACCAAAAGATAGTCCGCCAAGCCGCCGCCGGTAACAAAGTTTTTGGTACCGTTCAAGAGCCAGCAACCATCATTTAATTTCGCGCTGCACTCGATTGAAGTAGCGTCACTGCCAGCATTGGGCTCAACCGTGGCCGTCGCAAACATCAGTTCGCCCCGACACAATGGTTCAAGATACTTTTTTTTCTGCTCGTCAGTGGCGACCGCACTTAAAATGGTTCCACTTAAAACCGCATGACCTAAAGTGCCTAAGGCCATAGTCCAGCTGATTTTACTGAGTTCCTCCCATATGATTGCGCAGGAGAGGTAATCCAACCCGGAACCGCCGTATTCTTTCGGCAGATGGGCTCCGAGCAGACCCAGATCAGCCAGTTTTTTGGTCAGGTGGACCGGAGTGCGCCGCTCTTTTTCATACTCCTGGAGAATAGGCCGCATCTCATTTTCAGCAAATTTCCGCGCCAAATCGCGCAACATCAGCTGCTCTTCAGAAAAGGAAAAATCCATAAATAATCTCCTTAATAATTTACAGTGGCATATTGCCGTGATGTCCGGGCCGGTGGTGGCGTTCTTTATTTTGCAGAAGCCGTAACGAGCGCGTCAGGCAGCGTCGGGTTTCACGGGGTTCGATAATATCCTGAACGTAGGTTACCTGTGACGCCAGGGCCAGTGAATCGGCGTAAAGGGCGCTGTATTCTGATACCTTTTCTGCTCTGAAAGAGTCAGGATCTTCGGCTACGGCAATCTCTTTCGCGTAAAACAGATTAACCGCCTGCGGGGCACCCATCGCGCCGATTTCAGCGGTCGGCCAGGCAAAAATCAGATCGGTGCCGAAGCCGGGCAGGATGCCCATTCCTAAAGCGGCGCCGCCGTAAACTTTACGCAGCAGAATTGCGACTTTGGGAACGGTGGCTTCGGAAAGCGCATAAAGAACTTTGGCCCCGTGAGTGATAATGCCGGCATGTTCCTGATCTTTTCCCGGAAGATAACCCGGCGTATCTACCAAAAGCACCAGCGGAATATTAAAACAGTCACAGAAGCGAATAAAACGGGCCTGTTTG
>JAOZKP010000329.1 GCA_029935295.1 bacterium
CCAAAAAATCTGACACAGTCTGGTATCGCGACATTGCCAATATTGTTTATAACCGCCTGGCCTCTTTTATGACCAATTTCAAAGTCGAAGATTTGACCTCAGGGTTTCGCGTTTTCAGAAAAAGCGAAGTTTCTAAATATCTGTACCTTTTCCCAAATGGTTTTTCCTACCCGACAACCGTAACCATGGCCTACCTGAGGAACGGGCGTTCAGTCCACTATGTTCCGATTGAAACTGAATTTCGCGTCGGCAAAAGCAAAATCAAGCTGTTACGGGATGGAACCAAGTTTCTCTTGATTATAATGCGGATTGCCACCCTCTACTCCCCTTTGAAAATATTCATGCCGACCAGTCTGGCTTTTTTTTCCGTGGGGTTCTTCTGGTATCTCTACTCTTATTTTATCTGTGGTACCGGTTTCCCGAAAATGTCACTTCTTCTTTTTATGACCTCGGTCATCATCTTCATGCAGGGTTTGTTGTCAGAACAGATATGCCAGATGCGCTATGACAAAAGCGAATAGACTTTCTGCAAATACAAACGTGAAACGGGGTTGATTGTTTAGTAGACAGGTTCAGGTTCCTCCTCCTGCCGCCAGCTGTGCCCAACGGTGAATATAAATTACACTTTACAACTATACTGATTTGATGTAAAGTCTAACTAATACGAAATCGCTAATAACCTTAAAAACGGTATCACACCATGATCCCGGAGATTATCCGACAGGCATCATTTTTCATCCTGTCCCGGCCCGTCAAACCTTACCAACGTTTCTTGATGGCCGGGATTGATACCAAAGAACAACTGATCGGCCTCAAAGGAGCGCGGGGATCCGGCAAAACGACCTTGTTACTGCAATACGCGGAAAACACAAAACTACCGCCGGGAAAAATCCTCTACATCTCCTGCGATCATCCCGCCATGACCGAGGTCAGCCTTTATGAAATAGCACAAAGTTTTTTCCAGGAGGGCGGTAAACTGTTACTTCTGGATGAAATTCATAAATTAAAAGGATTTGCGACCCACCTCAAAGCGATTCGCGACACATTTTCTCTACAGGTAATTTTCTCGGGCTCCTCTGCTGTCCGCCTGGATCATGAAGCTGCCGACCTCTCCCGACGCATCGCAATGCATCATCTGCCGGTGCTCTCTTTCAGGGAGTTTCTGGAGATCGAAACCACCACCTCGTTTGCAAGCATAACCCTTGAAGAACTGATTATAAACCATGTCGCATTTTCCGCGCATATCAGCTCAAAACTCCGCCCGATAGAGTATTTTCTGAAGTATATAAGGTATGGAGCCTACCCCTTCTACCTGGAATCCATAGAAAATTATCCGGCAAAACTGCTTGACGTTATAAATATCACGATAGAATCCGACTTGCCCGCCATATTTAATATCGAACCCGGCAAGCTGGATAAATTGAAGAAACTGCTTTATATGCTGTGTTCAACTCCACCTCTGGAATTAAACAAACTAAAATTGAGTGGAGCGATCGGCACCTCGTGGCCAACTGTCACAAAATATTTAACCCTGATGGCCAAAGCATCTCTGATTCACCAGATCAAAGGAGGATCAGGGATGAGAACCATGAACAAACCGGATAAATTACTACTAAATAATCCTAATATCTTTCAGGTATTGTGTGCCAAACCGAATACCGGCAGCATAAGGGAGAGTTTTTTCGCATCCCAACTGAGCTATAATCACCAGATTCATTATCACAGCAAAGCCGATTTCATAATCGACGATACCCTGATTTTTGAAATTGGCGGCTCCGGCAAAACCGGAAAACAGATAAAAGATATCGACGAGGCCTATATCGTGCAAGACAACATAGAAACAGGCTCCTCTAAAAAAATCCCGCTCTGGCTCTTCGGTTTTCTCTATTAAAGAATAAATCGACAACGCCCAAACCGGATGAAAAAAGATCGGGAAAAACATGACAACCCCAATTAGAGTTAACCGGGAGTCTGATTTGGTGATGGTTACTAATAAACAAAATCTATGCGTTGCTCTCCTTGGCACCCTCCCGCCTATCCGGGCATTAAGCAGTTACTGTTATGAACTGACCCGGGCGCTGGCTGCTCACTTCAAAATTGAGTTTATTTCGTTCAAAAGTATATATCCATCATTTCTCTATCCCGGTGGCAACCTTAAAGGTGATGATACTTATCCGGAAATGAATCTGGAAACGGTGCATATCCGGCAGCGTCTGACCTGGTATAATCCGGCCAGCTGGATTTGTGAGGGTCTGTTCACTGAATCCGACCTGTTGCACGTCCAATGGTGGAGTTTGCCGCTGTTTCCGGTTTTCCTGACAATTTGTTCTCTTTTCAAACTCAGAAAAAAACCGGTTGTCTTTACCGTCCATAACGTACTGCCTCACGATAAATCTCTACTTTATACAAAACTCTCCCACCTGCTTTTTCAGTTTGGCAATCACTTTATCGTTCATACCGCCATTGGCCGGGAGCAGATGATCAGCCATTATAAAATCTCGGCAGACCGGATATCTATAATTCCGCACGGCGGCCTCGACTTTCATATTAACAATCATGCCGACCGTCGAAAACTGAGAGAGGAGATGAATATCTCCGAACAAGATAAGGTTATTCTCCTTTTCGGGGCTGTTCGCCCCTATAAAGGGATCGATATCGCCATCCAGTCGCTGGCCGAAGTTATCAAACGCATTCCTGAAGCCCGTCTCCTGATTGCCGGAAAGCTCTGGGAGGAGTGGGAGCCCTATGATAAACTGATAAAACAGCTTAATCTAAAAGATCATGTCATTTTGCACCTCGAATATATTCCGTCAAATCAGGTGCACAAATTTTTTGAGGTTTCCGATCTGACGATTTTTCCCTATCGCCACTTTGACAGTCAAAGCGGTGTCGGTGCCACTGCGGTCTCTTTTCAGAAACCGATGATTGTTAGCAATGTCGGCGGGCTTCCGGAGCTGGTGGAAGATGATCAATTCATCGTTGAACCGGATGATGCTGCCGCACTGGCTGAGAAGATAAGTTTATGTTTAAATGATTCAGCCATCCTGAAAAAAATGGCGCAGCAGACGAGAACCGTCTCCCAACAACTTTCCTGGTTCGATATTGCAGAAAAAACCGCAATGGTATATAAAAAAGTTCTTCAGAATAGATAATTAAGTTATGCCAGAGGGCAAACCATGTTCATAAAAAATGTGCTTCCGAAAATCCCTCAATACCGGCTTGCCCGAGCCCGTTTGCTGCCG
>JAOZKP010000330.1 GCA_029935295.1 bacterium
TTGACGACCACAACTTCTTCAAGATTGTTTTCGTTTTTAAAAGAGCTAATGTCTTTACGAATTTTTTCAACTTCTCCGAGCAGCGTTTTTTGTGGTTGCTGAAATTCATCCAAGTTGGCAATTGCGGTTCCGCAATTCAAAGTCAATCCGGGTTTAATCCGGCGATCAATCAATTCATACTGATCCGCCACTTGATCCACCAGCAAATGATCTATTGAACGGCACTCACCAATCATTTGCCGGACTTCCTGAAGTATGGTCGAACGCCGAATGTCACAGCCGCCAAATTCGAGGGCCGGCAAAGGTACCAGATCAAGACCCTGAAAAGGTTTGCTTTCGGTAACCATCCCGTCAGGAGCGATAAGCTTTCGGCCCAGAGCCAAGCCACCGGTCATCACTGTAACCCCGACCGAACCAAGAGCCCCAACCAGCCAAACCCCGTATTTTTTCATTTTTTTAAACCTTAAACTTGTTTGTTAAATCTATCACTCTACCCAGTTTTATACCCTCGCCAATTCTAAGTCAATAGCTGATTGTTCACCCATAAATTTTTGCGGTTTTTTTTGTAACAATTCTTACAAAAGCATTTGCAAAATATCGAACATTACTAATACGACGAGAGGAATATCACTAATGATATCCCTCTCGTCTGTAATTTAAGTTTCGAAAACCGCTATTTTACTTGGTCAATTTCATTTCAGCCCTTTTTTCGCATCATTTTTTAAGGGGTCAAGCAGGAGTAGAGCACAATCAATCGATTTCTTTTGATCTTTGGATGCTTTTAAAACAGCTTTCATGTAATTTACGTATATATCGGTACCAACATCTACGGCCTTGTCAGTCCAACTGGGAGGAGTATATTTGCTATGGTGCCCAGTTTTTAAAGCATCGCGTACCGCTACCAAAGCTGGAACAAAAACTCCCATTGCAGAGTCAGCCGTTTGTACTGCCTTGACCGAAGAGCAAATGAAAGTCACTGCACTTGAGACAATTGACTGTTTCCCGGTCGGATCGGTGCCGTTCAGCGGGCTGTTGTTGACATAACGGTAGAGGTTGAAATCACCGCCGGCAAACCCGGTTGGATCCTCGCTGATGAAGCGGCCCAGGTCAGGATCATAATAGCGGCCCCGATAGTAATAAAGCCCGGTTGCACCACAATATTCGCGGCCGGTGAAGAGAAAGCGATCACCCAAACCGCTATCGCTTTGAGTGCGAACCCCACCAAAACTATCATAGTCCACATGATTGAGAAGTGTGCCGTGGGAGTCAACCAGATCCCGAACCGTGCCAAGTTTGTCGGCCAGATACCAGTCCGTCTCACCGGTCGGGCGGCTGCGGGCAATAAGTGCATCAAGCTCGTCACCGAACATATAGCGCGTCTCAAGGTTGGCGGCAGCATTAAAATCGGCCCAGACATTTTCACCATCATAAACCATAGAGACCTTCTGACCGTTAACCGTGGTTATGATCCGGCGGTCAAGGCCGTCATAAGTGTAAGAAATATCGACAGCAGGAACGCCGCCGGCAATGGCTATGAGGCGGTTGCGGTGGTCATAGGCGTAGGAGGTCGCTATACTGGTAGCGGTTTCCGTCTTGCTGATTATATTGCCTTCGGCATCGTAACTATAATCATAATCGCCGTCACTCATGATTCGATTATTAGTGCCGACAACATAGCCGACATTAGGGTTGCCGTTGGCGTTATAAGTGAATATCTCGTTGCTGAACACCGATCGAGTCGACCCCGTGAGCTGGCCTGAAGCGTCATAGGAGTAATCAAAGGTCTGGCCGTGGTGACCTTCGGAAGTCAATATCCCAGCGGCATTATAAGTGTAATCATAATCAGCCACGGTGGAAACTCCGCCATTGATGGTGTCATGTGTCAGTTCCCTAAGACGGCTGAGACTATCATAGCTGAAATGGCTTGAGCCAACCTGATTCGTGCCGCCGATATCGGTAAAACGCTCCACCATGCTGCAGTTACCAAGAGCATTATAGACAAAATCAACCCGCACCGGATCAGCCATGCCGATACCTTGCCACGTACGGTTGATCAATCGGTTGCGGCTGTCGTAAGCGGAATCGGCCCGCACCCCAAGACTGTCCTCCACCAAGGTACGATTACCCATGGAATCATAGCTGTAGCTCAGCTCTACTGAAGGTGCACCAGGAGTGCCGGCATTATCCGCAGTCAGGAGATTGTTTAAATTGTCATATGAAAAAAACAGGGAGCTGAAGTGATCAGCAACATAACGCTGGTTACCTGCCGCATCATGACCGTAATCAATAACGTTAACCGTCGAGACACCGTCAAACCAGGTTTCACGAACACGCTGATTCAGCGCATTATAGGCAAAAGTCCGCCGGCGATTGTTGCGATCAACCTGCTCAATCAGGTTGCCAACCGGGTCGTAGGTGTAAGTGGTTCTCATATTCAGCGGGTCAATTTCCATAACCAACCGGTTCAGCACATCGTAGACAAATTGAGTCGTATTGCCGGCCGAATCGGTGACACTGAGACGATTACCGTTGGCGTCATAAGTGAATGCAGTGGTCTTGCCGAGATGGTCAATCTTACTGATTATCCGGTTAGTTGCATCATATCCGTAGGTTGTGACATGGCCCAGCGGACAGGTTTTGCTGGTGTTTAAATGTCCATCATATTGATACGTAGTCACATTGCCCAGCGGATCAGTTTTACTGGTTAGACGACCGGCATCGTCGTAGGAGCTGGACCATGTATTGCCGCCTTCATCGGTTATACTGCTTACCTGTCCATTCCAAAAATAGGTATAGTTTTTGAATGTGCCGTCCGGGTTAATGAGCTGGGTTGGTGATGCGATTCCTGCGGTATATTGATAGATTGTCATGTTGCCGGAAAAATCAGTCAATTTATCAACCCTGCCATAGGAATCATAGGCAATAGTTGCGACATAGCCACCTGGATTGGTAAAATGGGTCAGGTTGCCCAGGCTGTCATAAACCGCCGATGTTGTCCGCCCAAGTGAATTAGCGGTACTGGTAACCTTATTGAACGCATCATAGGTTAACGTTGTAACGTTGCCCAAGGCGTCTGTTTCAGTTAAAATGTTGCCGCGATCATCGTAGGTGAACAGTTTGGTGTTACCGTTTTCATCAGTTTCAGAGGTTTTGTTTTTGTCCGCATCATAAGTGAATACAATTTCACCACCTAAAGGATCGACCTCGCGGATGAGATTGCCCTGGGCATCATAGA
>JAOZKP010000084.1 GCA_029935295.1 bacterium
CCAAAGTCACGAGAGGGTACTGGATCAAAAGCGGACGCTCACCTCAGAGACATAATATTGTCAATAAATGGAAATGTTCCATGATATCATCTAATATATCTGGAAAAATTATCCACCTATTTGATATTTTAAAAGGGGAAAACGGAAAATATTTTCCACCCATGAAAATTGCTCTCAATCATAATTTTACTGTGATATACACTGATCTATTATGGAAATTCAAAAATTATTATCTATTTAAAAGTCATGTATGATCGTAGTTTTATCTACTACCCCTGCAGTAGAATCCGGGCTTCGCCTTTGCGGGCGGTGACTTTGCGTTGGTCGAGGTATTCGAAGAGAGGAATGATATATTTCCGGCTTAAGCCGATTTTTGATTTGAATTCCTGGGTTGTCATGGTTTCGTTCTGTTTGAGGAAATCAACAACTATGGTGCGCATTTTTTCATAATGTAGAGGCGTGATAAAGATGCCGTCGCGAACTTTCAGAAGTTTGTTATCTTTTAGCAGAATAGTTACAATCTGCTTTATATCATCGGCTTCGGCTGATAATTTTTCGGCAAGGGAGTTGTAATCCGGGAAATTAAGGCCGGCCTGCTGATAGAGGTTGATCAGATCGGCTTTAAGTTTGTCAGCATCTACCGCCAGGCGAACCCGGTGATTCGGATCCCGTACCAGATCTTTGTCGACAACAAGTTTCGAGGTTTTTATCAGCCGCTGGAGCATAGCATTGAAAAGTGCGACAGAGAGTGTAAAACGGGACCTGGTCTCTTCCTTTATCATCCCCTCGCGCATCGGTTCACGCTGATGATAATCCAGCACCATGGCGACAATCTTATCGGCCATAGTATCGAACAACTCTCCGGCAATTAGAAAATGACGCTCATTATCAAAACGGACGATAGCCCGCCGAGCCAGAAGTTCATCAACAGTTTTGCCGAGGGCTTTGGTCGAAAGATTAAGATAGGCTTTAAGTTCATCTAATCGCAGACCTTCAATTCCGGCCTGTTTGACTAAAATCGCAACAACATCACTCGGTTTTCCGGCACGTAGCAGTTTGAAATCGGGCAGCAGGTTTTCATACTCTTTTAGACGGTGTTTTGTTGGACAGGGATTAAGCACAATCCCGCCGCCGACGGTCTCGCGTCGGGCAAAACTGCGCATAACTACGCGGTCATTAAAAACAATTACCGAAGGTTTTTCGAGTCGAACCTGAACATAAGCCTGATCCCCGGGCATAAGTTCTTTGCCGTTCAAAACCACCACGGTTCCCATCAGGGCAGCACTGCCGCTGTGAATCAGCATCTTACTCCGCTGCGGCAGTGGTGATGTCGCCGAACTTAGATGGGTATAGAAAATATCGATCATCGATGTCGGAATGACGGTTTCCGGCCGGGCCAGAATTTCACCCCGCTCAATCTCCGATTTTTCCAGGCCGAGCAGGTTGATGGCGGCGCGTTCACCGGCAAAAACATGCTCCCGTTCATCGCCGTAAGCTTGAAGTGAACGCACCCGGCTTTTTAAGTCGGAAGGCGCAATAATTACTGCATCACCCAGACCGAGAGAGCCGGAAAGTACGGTTCCAGTAACCACCGTACCGAAACCTTTAATAACAAAAGCGCGATCGACCGGCAGCCGGAAAGTACCACTGTCGGGTTTTTCGACTACAGTTTCGGTCAAAGTTGTCAATGCTGCGAGAAGATTGTCAATGCCGGCACCGGTAGCGGCCGAAACCGGAATTACCGGAGCCTCTTCAAGAAAACTTCCGGCAACCAGTTCACTTATCTCTTCGGTTACAAGTTCGAGCAGATCTTCATCGACCATATCACTCTTGCTGATTACCACCAGGCCGCGTTCGACCCCTAAAAGGCGGCAAACATCAAAATGCTCCCGGGTCTGGGGCATTACCCCTTCGTCGGCCGCAACCAGGAGTAGCACCATGTCGATACCACCGACCCCGGCGACCATATTTTTAATAAAACGCTCATGGCCGGGAACATCAATAACCCCTACCATCTGACCGTTAGGCAGGGACAGATGAGCAAAACCCAATTCAATCGTAATGCCGCGTTTTTTTTCTTCTGCCAGGCGATCCGTATCGGTGCCGGTCAGAGCTTTGACGAGTGTGGTTTTACCGTGGTCGACGTGACCAGCGGTACCTAAAATTATATGTTTTTCTGCCATGTTATTTTTCAACCGTTAAATGAATCAGATATTCGATATTGCCTTTCTGGCCGGATATTGGTGAGGTTATGGTTTGCTGGTGGCTGAACCCGTTGGTGGTGGCAAAATCGCAGACTTTTTGCAGAGCGGCGGCGCGTTTTTCATCATCGCGGACGATACCGCCTTTGCCGACCTCCCCTTTGCCGACTTCGAACTGGGGTTTCACCAGAGCAATTACGGGAGCCTGCGGCTGCAGCAGAGTTTTTACGACCGGTAAAATTGTTGTTAAAGATATGAAGGAGAGATCGATTACGGCCAATTCCAGAGGTTCAGCAAAATCACTCGGCACTGAATTGCGGACATTGGTGCGTTCCATTACCACGATCCGCTCGTCACAGCGCAGAGACCAGGCAAGCTGACCGTAGCCGACATCGAGAGCATAAACTTTCCGGACACCGCGCTGCAGAAGACAATCGCTGAAGCCGCCGGTTGAGGCCCCGATATCGATTGCAACCCAGTCTGTGACATCAATTTTAAATGCCTTAAGGGCGGCTTCAAGCTTCAAACCGCCGCGACCGACAAACGGAATATCCTTCCCTTTCAGACGAATCTCAGCACCGGTATCAACCTGACTGCCGGCTTTGTCAATTAAACGGTCATTACAAACTACCTTACCCGCCAGAATCAACGAGCGGGCCCGCTCCCGGCTTACGGCCAGGCCGCGCTTAACCAGCAGGATATCAATCCTTTCCCGGGTCATCTACAAACCCTTCGATCACACTTTATCAAATCAAATTTTAGCAATTATTTCGTACTCTTCCCACTGAAAGTGATCAACCTTCTTTAAGGTTATTTTTTTCCGCATTGCATATTCAAGATTATCGAGAGATAGACTTTCATTGTCATATATATAGTCAATAAGTTCAGGGTTTATCTTGACAATAAGCTCCTTAACTTCAAGATCATAACCAAAGCTTTTCAGCTCCCGGACAATCTCAAACGTAACTGTGGCTTTTGATTTGACAAATCCGCGGCCTTCACAGTGGGGACAGGGGTCGCATAACATCCGGGCAATACTGTTACGCACCCGTTCCCGGGTCATCTCAACCAGGCCGAGTTCGGAAATTTTCAAAACATTTGATTTGGCTTTGTCACGTTTCAACGCCTCTTCCAAGGAAGAATTGACCCGTTCGCGATGATTCTTTTTCTCCATATCGATGAAATCGATAATTATGATACCGCCAATATTCCGCAGGCGGAGCTGAAAAGCGATCTCTTTGGCCGCTTCAAGGTTGGTTTTAAGGATTGTGTCTTCAAGGTTTTTCTTGCCGACAAAGCGCCCGGTATTAACATCAATTGCAGTCAGGGCCTCAGTCGATTCAACGACAATATAGCCACCAGATTTAAGCCAGACCTTTCGCTCCAGGGCCTTATTGACCTCAATTTCAATGTCATAGGCTTGGAAAATCGGTTGAATTCCGGTGTAGCGTTCAAGCTCGCAAACCAGACCGGGAAGATAGTTGGCGATAAAATCTTTAAGGTCATGATAGCACTCATCTGAATCGATGACGAGCCGGTCAATTTCGTCGGAATAAAGGTCCCGGATAATCCGCTGCACCAGTCTTAGATCCTGATAGACCAGGTTGAGAGATTTAGTTTTTTCTTTCTTGAGGTTGATATTTTCCCAAAGTTTGACAAGAAATTCGAGATCATGCTGCAGGTCAGCTTTAAGCTTTCCTTCACTGACGGTACGAACAATCAGACCCATGCCTTCCGGCTTAATCTCTGTAACCAGATCTTTAAGGCGCTGACGCTCATCTTCATCTTCGATTTTCCGGGAGATGCCGACATGATCAACCGTCGGCAGCAGCACCAGATAACGGCCCGGCAACGAGTTGTAGGTTGTCACCCGGGCGCCTTTGGTTCCGATCGGCTCTCTTGAAACCTGAACCAGAATCTCCTGGCCCTCTTTCAGGAGATCATCTATCTGCGGGGCCGGTAGGGCTTCATCAAGCTCATCGGTGGCGATCACAAACTCTTCATCAACAACCGCAACTTCATCTGCTGGCAGAAAAGGGTCCTGATCCTCTTGGCTGCGGACATCCGCGACATAAAGAAATGCGGCTTTATCAAGGCCGATATCAACAAATGCGGCATCCATTCCCGGCAATACCTTAACCACCCGTCCGTTATAGATATTGCCGACAATCCCTAAACCATGATCGCGCTCATAGAAAATTTCAGCCAAGGTGCCATTTTCCAGCAAAGCCACCCGCACCTCGCCTTCGGTGACATTAATAATCAGTTCCGCTGCCATAAAAATATAAATTCCTTCAAAAAGTTTTTTAATCCGCCATCAGACTTTCGACTTTGGTTATTACAATTCCGCTGTCAGGCCGCTGTTCTAGACCGGCAAGGGCGGCTATTATATCAAAAATGTTGGGGTTACGTCCATCTAAAACAGAAACTTCAATCAGTAGATCTCCAGATTCAGTTTTTTCGATCGCTTTAAGGTGGGGTGCAAGGTTCAACTCGCGAAGTTTCCCCTTTTTCACTCGTTTCAGAATTAGAGGTTTCTCTCCGGCAATTACCAGTCGGGCACTGTTTTCGACTACCGGCAAAAGTTTTTTCCAATCAGAACTTTTATTATCTGCGAGGGTGATGCGATACCGGCACCCCATAAGCCGGCGATCCAGTGCTGCGGCCCGGTCTCCGAGCTTAATTACTTCCTTAAATTTAAGCTCAACCGGCATAACTTTACCCCAGTTGCTGGCAAGAGATTTAAGCTCAATCGGAATTTTGGTTCGGAATTCCATCACCTCATGTTCACTTGCAAGACCAACCGGCAATGCATGTGAAAATGAGACTTTAGGATGTGGATGAAACCCTTGTGAGAAAGCCAGAGGGATTTCCAGCCGCCTTAAGCCGCGAATAATTACGGCAACATTTTCAAGATGAGACAGAAATGAAAGCCTGCGGCCGCGCGAAAATGAGAGCTGATAACGCCACTGACGCGGCTGGTCTCCATTTGTAAGCTGCTCAGGCAACACTTCTCGGGAAGTTGTGGAAATTGTCTGAGAATTTACGGCAGAATCTTTTTTGAGTGAAACATCAGGTCTCTGCAAAAGATCTTCAGAGTTGATATTTTTCAGGTTCTCTTCAGGCCGGCAGACGCCGCAGCCGTGACACTCGGTAAAGCGGCAATCAGCGGTAGTTTGTTCGGCTAAAGCCTTATCCCGTTCCCGCCGCAGAAATTTTTCGCTGACCCGACAGTTGATATGACTCCAGGGCAACAAACCGGCATCACTGAAATCTCTGACTACCAGAGTGTCAAGTTCAAAACCGGTTTCGGTAAAGGCCTGCTGCCAGAGTTTATAGTCGAAACGGTCACTCCAGGCATCAAAAGCACAGCCTAAACTTCGCGCTTTCAGCAAAACCGGCCAAAGTTCGCGGCCGCCGCGGCTGAAAATTCCTTCGAGAAGGCTGACCCGGCCATCATGCCACTTAAAATTAAGCCGCTTGGGTGAAGCAATTTTTTTCAATCCTTGACGGATAATTTCCTGGCGACGGTGAGTTTCTGCAAGATCGATTTGAGTTTCCCACTGAAACGGAGTATGCGGTTTCGGTACAAAAGTCGAGACCGAAATATTAAGCCGCTGGCGTTTACTTTTAGCTTTTCGCAAAGCTTTACCGCATAATTCAACAATACCTTCAATATCAACATCAGTTTCACTCGGGAGCCCGATCATAAAGTAAAGCTTGATCAGATCCCAGCCCCGGGCGAACAGTTTTTCGATGGTCTCTAAAATATCGTCTTCCGTCAGGCCTTTATTGATAACATCGCGCAGCCGTTGAGTTCCGGCTTCCGGAGCAATTGTAAAACCGCCCTGGCGACTCTTTTTTAAGGCATCAAGCAGCTCATCGGTTAAAATGCCAGCCCTGACCGAAGGCAGGGATAGATTCAGTGAAGGACAGGCCAACCGCACCCCGGAGACCAGTTTCAGCAATTCGGAATAGTCGCCAACACTCAACGAAAGCAGAGAAACTTCGTCCATGCCGGTGGCCTGAGCTCCTTCAATAACTCCGGCGATAAGTTTTTCAGGCGTCTGCTCCCGAACCGGACGGTAGATCATTCCCGCCTGGCAAAAACGGCAGCCGCGACTGCAGCCGCGGGAAATTTCAAGTGCCAAACGATCGTGTACCGCTTGAATCAACGGCACCGGTGGTGTTGTCGGTAGAGGAATTTTGCTCAAATCCGTAAAAACCCGGCGCTGAATTGATTGGTAATTATCTTTTAACGGTTTTGCAGAAGATATTTCGGCGCCGGTTTCACTTTGGAAAAAAGATGGAATATAGACACCCTTGATTTCAGCTAACTGTAGCAGCAACTCCTTGCGTGCAACTCCCTCTTTTTTGCCAGCCAGAACTATTTTTCCGATTTCAATGACCGCCTCTTCACCGTCACCGACAAGGATTACATCAAAAAGTTCGGCAACCGGTTCCGGGTTGACCATACTCGGGCCGCCGGCGATTAGCAGGGGAAACTTTTCATTGCGATCTGCGGCCGCAAATGGGATTTCGGCAAGCTCCAACATCATTAAGACATTAGTGTAGGCCATTTCGTATGAAATCGAAAAACCCAGCATATCCAGATCTTTGAGTGCGGTCGAAGTCTCCAGAGTGAAAAGCGGATGTTTTTTTTCTTTGAGATTCTTGGCAAAATCATCAGCCGGCGTGAAAACCCGTTCACAATAGAAATCCGGCTCCCGGTTAAGCAGCTGATAGAGAAGCAGGAAGCCGTAGTTGGACATTCCCAGCTCATAGAGATCGGGAAAGGCTAGAGCCAGATGCAGGGTTGCAGCATCGGCCTCTTTGTAAACCGAATTCACTTCCTGATTCAGATAACGGCCGGGTTTTTCCACGCCGCTGAGCAGTTCAAAGTCAAATTTCATCTGTTTTGAGTTTACCTTTAATGTAAAAAATCATTTTGTTTGAACCACTCTACTCCGCGCTTAAGCTCTTCACGTTGGTGCAATTCAAATGTGTGGACCCGAGCTTTTATTTTATAGGTTTCAACTAAAGATTTAAAAGCGGCAAAATTTATAAAACCGTCGCCGGGTACCATATGATCATCAAATTTACCGCGATTATCATGGAGATGGAAAGCGATAATGTGATTTTGCAAAAGTCCCAGCCACTCACTCAGATCCATCTTGGCGAACAGATTCCAATGGCCGATATCAAAACATCCACCGAATGCCGGCGACGCAATTTCATCATAGAGCATCCTTAAACCGCCCGGTGTGGTCTCGAAAATATTCTCCACGGCAAGGGCACTGCCAATATCTTCAACTCGTTTGACAAGGGGCCGCCAGAAAGAGAGGCTCTGTTCGAGCCAGAGGTTGATATTCTGATTGAAACGCCAGCGCTCGTAACCGGAATGCAGGACAATAACTTCAGGTTGTAGACTTTCTGCAATTGCAAAAATGTCGAGAAAACGGGCTTTAGTCGCTGTGGCAATCTTGGAGTCGTAAGCTGCCGGAGATAAATCCAGAAAAGGACCGTGAAAAGAACATGGTAAAGAATACTCTTCAAGTTTTGCCTTAACCCGTGCAAGAGGTTTTTTATCGACAGATAATTGATCCAGATGGAGAGCCGAAAAATAAATTTCCGGGGCCAGACCGAGTTCCGCAAGTTGGTCGATAGCTTCATCAAAAAGATGAAATGGAGTATGGACAAAAAGACGATCAAACATTGATAGAGATACCTCGCAAATTAGTTGGGACGCCTTAAATAACAAAACCCGCGACCAAGCGCAAGTAATTCACGTTCGATCACGGGTTTTATGATGTAAAAACAAATTATTTCAGTCGGACAGGAGCTCGCTGATATCCGGTGTTTTGACAAGTTGACAATCATATGAAGCAACTACCGATCGCTTATGAAAATCGACTAATCGAGTATTGAGCAAAACATGATCCCGGGCTTCAAGGTAGGTTCCCAGCAAAACCAGCCGAGCATCAAGATCTTGCGCAACCTTGGAAAATTCGCGACTTAAAACAAATTCACCATTCTGACTTTGATAGAAAATATCTTTCATCCGGGTTTCCCGGAGAATAAAGCCCTGCCCTGCCAGGCGACTTAAAAGTTGTTCCGCCATCAGCATACCAAAGCGGCTGGTTTTAGAAAAATCATCAAGCTGGACAAAACTGGTAACCACGAGAACAACCGGACGTTTAATCTCTGCCGGGATCTGCTCGAGCAGACGATCAGAAATTATTCCAACTTTGTAGTCACGTTCATATTCATAGTCATAATAGCTTGTTGGCATAGATGAACTGCAGGCGGAAAGAAACAGCAGTACAGTAAACAGTAAAATTACTGTCGGCAACAAATAGATGCCGCTGTATCTTCGATTGTTTACTGATTTCATATTAATTTTCACCATGAGCTAAATCCGGTTTTCCTGGTTTCCTATAAAACGACTTTCCGACTACACAACACCTACTTGTAAGAGTTATCCTTAAGCAGGATACTAATACCTTAATCAGCAGGTACAACCTTGACTGTCGGCTCACGGTAATTAAGCAGATAATTAACCATGCCTGAGCGCGGCAGCCAGACTCCTGAAGAAGCATAAATAACCTGTGAATTGTTACCGATAACCCGGGCCATAACATAGATATAACGGGGAGTTACAGTATATGATCCGGTGATCATAAAGGTTGCCTGATGCTCAGTAAAAAGCTTCTGCATATCCAGGCTCATTGCCAGCATGCCGAATTTTTTATGGATTCGCATTGAGCGGCTGAGACGGACTTCTATCACTTGCAGGCCTTCATTCTGCATCCGGCTTGCCAGAGCATCCCCCACCATCCGGCCAAACGGCGTTGTTGCATCATAATTTTCTTCGCCAACAAAAGAGGAAAAGAGAAATTTTGTCTCGGCCTTACGTTTTTCATCATTCAAGAGAGTCTGATCAAGAAAATTTGCTTTAAGATCCAGCACCATCTGATCCATAAAGCTTTCAAAAGCGGCCGCTTCACCGAAAACCGGCTCTGTTACAACTACCGGTTCAACAACTTTCTCAACTTCAGGTTCAACCACAACGACACATGGTTTTTCCTGCTTGGCACAGGCACCAACACAAAGTAACAATAAAATTGCAAACAACCATTTAATACTGTTTCTACGCAACATCCTTCTCCCCTCCTCCTTAATAGAAAAAACTATAAATACATAAATCTAAATCATTTTCAATGCTTCGTTCAGCAGTCGTTCACGATATTTAAGAATAAACAGATCAAGATCTTCCTGCCAGGGCAGCATTAACAGCAACTTATCATCTTTAAGTCTGCTATTAAGCAAAATTGAATTTGCCGGTCGCCGAGCCGGAGTTGGATATTCGGCGGTTTTACAGGGAGTAAGTCGGTGTTCAACCTGCATCTGCTGCAAAAAGTAAGAAGCAACCTGAAACCAGTTAGCAGAATTCTCGCCAACTCCATGATAAAGGCCCCTTTTGCCGGCTTCCACAAGTTTCAGCAATTGTTGTGCCAATCTCCAGCTCGAGGTCAGGCAACCATACTGATCCGCTACGACTTTACGCTCTTTTTCTGGTTCAGACAGGACCAGGCGCAACATGGTTTTTAGAAAATTGTAACCGTTAATTCCATAGAGCCAGGCCGTACGTACAATAAGATATTCACAACCGGATTTAGAAATTGCCAATTCTCCGGCAAGTTTACTATTGCCGTAAACAGAAACCGGGCCTACCTTATCCGTTTCACTGTAACCATCAGGTAGTTTCCGGTCGCCGGGAAAGACATAATCCGTTGAGACATGCACCAGTAAAGCCTTACAAGCCTTGGCTGCTGCTGCCAATTGCGCGGGAGCTTCGGCATTAATAAGCCGGGCCGTTTCAACCTCAGTTTCACAGTTGTCAACTTTGGTATAAGCGCCACAATTAAGAATAACAGCCGGTCGATATTTAATGATTGTTGCCTGAATATCATCCGTGCAACTCAGATCCAAATCTGACGAACTTAACCCTTTAACTGAAAAAACATCAGAAAAAACCTTAGCGCAATCATAACCAAGCTGGCCTCTTACACCAATCAGAAGCAGGACCGGTTTATCATTATCTTTTCTATTATCCAACGTTATCAGATTCATTCATTTTACCTTTATCATTCATACTTTTTTAAAATATGTCAAACATTTGACGAAAAAAAGTCGAATCGGCATTTATTACCGATTCGACCAATATAGATAACCGTATCACAAAGATAGATTGCAATTACTCTGCTTAACACAGAAGGCTGTCCTAG
>JAOZKP010000331.1 GCA_029935295.1 bacterium
GGGCCTTGGGTTTTACAGAAATATAATCTGGCCCGACGGCAGCACAGCCACTTAAGCCTAAGACCGCGATGATCACAAACCCGATGGTTGTGAAGAGATATTGCGATATCTGATGGACATACCTGCAGGTTTGTTGACTGAAAAAAAATGCATTCATGGTTATCTCTTCCGCCCCTTGCGCCAGGCATGACCTTTTTCGCGGCCAGACTGAAACATGTAATAAAGTGCCGGAATCAAAAAAATGCCGATCAGAGTTGCGGCCAGCATCCCAGCAAAAACCGTGGTGCCAATCGCCCGGCGGCAACCGGCTCCGGCGCCGCTGGCGATTACCATAGGTGCGATCCCCAGAATAAATGTAAAGGCAGTCATTAAGACCGGCCGGAAACGGACTTTAGCCCCGGCGATCGCGGCATCTGCCACGGTGGCCCCTTGCTCTCGCAGGGTTTTG
Organism: bacterium; assembly: GCA_029935295.1. Taxonomy (GTDB): domain Bacteria; phylum Desulfobacterota; class Anaeroferrophillalia; order Anaeroferrophillales; family Tharpellaceae; genus Tharpella. The sequence goes on from JAOZKP010000331.1 coordinate 449, forward strand.
GAAAACTCAACGATGAGAATTGCGCTTTTACTGGCGAGACCGACCAGCAGTACCAGACCGATTTGGGCGTAGATACTTAAACTGAGTCCGGCCAGCCACAAACCGGCCAAACCGCCAAGACTGGCTACCGGTACCGAAATAACAATGGCCAACGGGATGTTCCAACTCTCATACTGGGCCACCAGAAAGAGATAAGCGAAAAGCAGTGCCAGAGTGAAGATTACAGGAATCTGGCCGCTGCTTTTTTGTTCCTGAAAAGACATTCCCGACCAGTCAAAAGTAAAACCCTGGGGTAAGGTTTTTGCAGCTACTCGCGCCATTGTCGCCATCGCTTCGCCGGAACTAAATCCTAAGGCAGCACTCCCGTTAATTTTAATGCTACTGTACTGATTGTAACGTTTTACGTTCTGGGGGCCGAGACTTGTGGATACAGTTACCAGGCTTTGCATCGGCACCATCTTGCCGGTTTGGCTGCGAACGTAGAGTCGGTTGATATCCTTAATTGCATCACGGTGTTGGATGTCAGCCTGCACCCTGACCTGAAAGACCCGGCCCAGCAAATTAAAGTCGTTGGCATATTTCGAGCCGAGTTGGGCCTGCAGGGTAGCAAAGATAGTGCTGACCGGCACGTTGAGAGTTTCCGCTCGAGTGCGGTTGACAGCGATCGAAATTTGTGGAGTGTTGGCTGTATAGGTACTGAAAACTCTTTGCAGCGAGGGTTCCTGGTTTGCTGCGATAACCAGAGCCTTGGCTGCCGCCGCCAACTCCTGGGGACTTTGATCTTTTAAACCCTGCATCTGAAAATTAAAGCCCCCGGTACGGCCCAAACCGCGAATTGGTGGAGGTGAGAAGGCGAACATGTTGGCCGTCGAAATGGCCGAGAGTTTACCCTGTACTTTTTTCAGGATGGCACCGATTTGCAGCTCTTTGCTGGTACGCTGACTCCAGGGGTCAAGAACAACGACCCCCAAACCGACATTTTCGGCCGCACCGCTGAGCAGACTGTAGCCGCTGACCAGCAAAATGTCCTTAATTCCTTCAATACTTTGCAGCTCTTTGGTGACCGCTTCTAAAACCTTGCCGGTGCGGCCTAGAGATGAGGCCTCCGGTAACTGTATGTTAAGATAAAAAGAGCCGATATCCTCTTTTGGTAAAAAGCTGACTGGACGGTCGGTGAACAGATAATATGAAGCCCCGAAAATGCCGACAAAAATTATCAGAACCACCACCTTGCGCCGGAGCAGCCAAGTGGTACCAGCCACATATCGGTCACGGGAAAAATCGAGCGTCCGGTTGAACCAGGATAAAGGACCCCAATTTATGGTTTTAGGAGGTCTTAACAAGACGGCACAGAGGGCCGGACTTAAAGTCAGGGCGTTAATAGTCGAGATGACTACGGCAGTGCAAATAGTAACCGCAAACTGTTTATAGAGTTCACCTGTAATACCTGGCAGAAAACCAACCGGAACAAATACGGCGAGCAAAACCAGGGTTGTAGAGATAATTGGTGTGGTGACCTGCTGCATCGCTTTAATGGTCGCGGCTTTGGGTGTAAGGTTCTCTTCATGCATTAGTCGGTAAACATTTTCGACGACAACAATAGCATCATCAACCACCACCCCGATCGACATGATCAAGGCAAACATGGAGATAGTATTGGCGTTATAACCTAGAGCCAAGAGGACGGCAAAGGTACCCACCAGTGAAACCGGAATAGTGACGGTTGGAACCAGCGTCGCCCGCCAGTCTTGAAGAAAGATATAATTTACGAAAAGTACCAGAAGAAAGGTCATGAACAGGGTTTGCCCAATTTCGCGAATGGTGGCCGAGACATACCTGGTGGTGTCGTATAACATCACGTATTGAATATCGCTGGGTTGCCTGAGAGCCAAAGTTTTAAGGGTCTTCCGAACCTCGTCCATGGTCTCCAAAGAGTTAGCGTTGGCGGCGCGGTAGATCGCCAGGGTTACGGCCGGAGACCCATTCATAGTTGATTCAGCCCGGTAAGTTTTGGCTCCAAGTTCGACTCTGGCAATATCGCGAATACGCACCAAACCACCGGCAGCATTGGTACAGACGATGATATTTTCAAACTCCTGGTTGCTTTTCAGGCGGCCTTGGGCTCGCAATGTATATTGAAATTGTTGGTTGTTGTCGGTCGGCATAGTGCCAATCGTGCCCACGGCCGCCTGAATATTTTGTTGACGAATACTTTTGATAACATCGTCCGCGGTCAGTCCCAGGGCGGTCAAGCGATCCGGATCAAGCCAGATTCGCATGCTGTATTCCATCTCGCCGAAGATATAGACATCGCTGATGCCTTTGAGCCGAACCAGGGAATCTTTGATGACCTGGTTAACATAGTTACTTAAAAAAAGCTTATCCCGGGTGCCCTTAGGGGATAAAAAGCTGATTGCCGCCATCATGTCCGGAGAACGTTTGCGAATGGTTACTCCCTGTTCGATAACCTCTTTAGGTAGTTTGGCAATCGCCATCTGGACCCGGTTCTGCGTGTTGACCTGGTCAATATCGGGATCAGTGCCAACCGCAAAAGTTACGGTCAGGCTATAACTGCCGTTGTTGGAACAGGTGGAGGACATATAGAGCATATTATCGACGCCGTTGACCGCGTTTTCGATCGGTGCGGCCACACTGGCAGCCAGAACCTCGGCGTTGGCTCCGGGATAGACCGTGCTCACCCGAACATTAGGCGGTGTGATTCTCGGGTATTGGGCAACGGGAATATTGAGCATGGCGATAAACCCGGCCAGGGTAATGATGA
>JAOZKP010000332.1 GCA_029935295.1 bacterium
CAAACAGAGTCCCCTTCTACTAAGGCTAAAATTGCTGGTATTCTGGCCGAAACCGGCCGAACCTTTGCTTCGCTACAGGCCAGTCTCAAAGGTATCAACAGTCCGACAATTGTCATATCAAGTGCCGTTGCCGGTGAAGGGAAAAGTATTTTCAGTGCCGGAATCGGCATTGTTGCTGCGCGTAATTTATCCGGCAAGGTCCTGCTTATAGATTGCCATTGGCACGCGCCGACGCTGCATACATTTTTTGACATCGAACCTCAGGTAAGTGATGCCGAAAACAGTGAAGATGACATTTTACAACAGAAAATCACGCCAACTCCTTACACAAATCTCGACCTCCTCCCGGCTCCGTCTCAGCATGAGAAAATGGAAACTACAAAAAGTGCTTTGAACATTATTCGCTCCCATAAAGTCAACTACGCTTTAACCATAGTGGATACTCCTGCCATTTTAGCCGCAAACCGTCACATGGTCGATCCGGTTGCCATTGCCGCAGAATCTAACGGAATAGTTCTGACCGTGCTTGCCAACCGGACGCCGAGACAGCTCGTAAAAAAGGCGCAGACCATGCTTGAAGTATCCGGCTCCCGTTCTTTAGGGCTGATAATAAATCAACATTGTAATCCTCTAGCTAATTAAGCAACATTTTTGTAATCTTTCAGAACCTTAACAAACTTAAGGGGGCAAACCCATGTTATTTAATTTACGCCGCTATATTTATGCTCTTACTCAATATTGGCACTGGTTGATTATTGCTCTGATCCCTTTGGCAGCTTATTTGCTTATATCAGGAGTTAGAGCTGACCGCTTCACTTTAAGCCGTACTTTTAATATCAACCCGGACTATCCGGTCGCAGTAACCACCAGCCCGGTAGATACGATCTCTATACAAAGTCTGGCCACAGCTCCGGACCACTTTTTTACCGACCGGCTTGCATTGTCAAGCTGGAAACGTTTTGCCGAAACCTCTCCCGGTCTGGCAAAATATAACTTTAAAGATAAACAGACAATGCTTGAGGCGATTAAATCACTCACGCTTGTCCTTAGCCAGAAAAATGACCTGACAATCAGCTACCATGGACCTGATGCTAACTTGGGGATTCAGCTTGTAAACTATTACACAGAACGTCTATTGAGTCGTTTACGGGCAGGATATCACCGCCAACTCGCAGGATTGGCTGACAAAAAAGAGTTTAGTCCACCCCAGATGCTGCAACTAGACAAAACCAGATTTAATAAATCTGAACACAATTCATGGTGGCGGGACGAGAGAGTGGGCGCCGCAGCTTTAGCGGCTGTTTTCCCTTTAATTATTTCATTAATTATTATTGGTTTTAAGGAATTTACTGATCCATCATTCAAATCGGGCCGTCAGGCGGCTCGCTATCTTAACCTACCCATACTGGGATTTTTCCCTTCACTGGAGCCAATCATCAACAATCTCCAGGATGGGAGCCTTGACGAAAAAAGCCCTTAAAATAGAGAGGGGGAGTGAAAAATGACTAGACAACCCAGAGAGTTTGCGACAAAATTGTTAATCTTCATCATGTCAGTTACTCTCATAACTTTCACTTTGTACAGCACTGCCGCTGCAAGCAGCGGCGCTCATGCACAAAATGATTTTAATTCAGAAACTGCAGGTGCGACTGGTGGAGCAACCATCAATGTTGACCAGACAGTTACCGGCGGAGAACCATCTGCCAATGAAGATGTCACGTTAGAGTGGGACCCAAGCCAGGAAGAGTCAGTTACCGGCTACCGGCTCTATTACGGCAATGCCAGCGGTAAATACCTGCCTCCCATCGATGTCGGCAACGTCACAACTTACACTATTAAAGATCTGAATGTTAAACAAAACTGGTTTTTTGCTGTCAAAGCATACGATGAGGAAAGTCATTCAAGTAACTATTCAAATGAGGTAGTTAAAAACCAGATTGAAACTGGCGAAGCCGGATCCACGGCTTCTAATGCCATGTCATTCACCCATGACCCACTTGCCCTTAACGAAGATTTCGGGGTTGATACTCCAGTAGACACTGATGCTGACTCCGACATCAACGACCTGCCAAGTCTTGGTGGCGACCGAATTGTTGCCGGAACCGGCCCTTGGCCCAAAAACGGCGGTTGGCTGAAAACCCTGACCAACAACTATTTCCATGACCGCTGGAGTCGTCTGGACTGGCAACAGTACAACAAACTACAAGGTGAATCACGGATCGCCAAAGGAGATATCGACGGCGACGGCAGGGATGAAATAATCATCGGCATGGGACCTGTTGCCGGCGACGAAACCGCCCCGGCCGGAAACTTTCAAGTCCTCGACGATAACTATCAGCACCTCTTCTGGGGACAGGTCGACTGGGGTGAATATAATGAAGGCAACGGTGAAACCTGGCCGACCTGCGGCGACCTTGACGGTGACGGCAAGGATGAAATTCTAATTGGTCTCGGCAAAGGAGGCATGGGTATTGTTGAAGTCTTCACAGTTGCAGACAACCAGTTAAAACATAAAACTTGGATAGCTTCAACCTGGAATGAATACAATCTCGCCCGGGGTGAGGTTCGACCGTCTACCGGCGACCTGAACGGCGATGGCAAAGACGATATAATTCTCGGATTCGGCCAAGTTGCCGACAATCCGGAAATCCCCGGTGGTACTTATGAAGTGCTTACAAATGAAGGCCAGCATATGACCTGGGGCGAAGTAACCTGGAACGATTACAACCAATTGAACGGTGAGAGCCGCCCGGTTATCGGTGACCTTGACGGCGACGGTACTAACGAAATTATTATCGGACTGGGAAACGGTGCCAACGGCGCTTTTGAAATCCAGGGGTTTAATGATGAAGGTAATTTAAGCAACCAAGCTTGGCTGGCAACCCCCTGGTGGCAGGCCTACAACCTGATCTCCGGTGAAACCCGCCCGGCAGTCGGTAATCTTGATGATGACAAAGCTGATGAACTGGCCATCGCCTTAGGCCAGGGCGGCGGCGGCTGGATTCACCTTTTCGATGACAAACAAAGTGGCTACAACCACTATATCAGTCTCCAGCTCTGGCCCGAAGATTACGACCTTAATAATGGTGCCAGTTGGATTGCAATTCAAAAACAATAAGCAACTGTTCAACGTATCTACATAAAGTAATAACAAATGGTGTCGAACTTTGCTTCGCCCTCACTAACGGGGTCAAAGCTGGGGTGCTGACGCACC
>JAOZKP010000085.1 GCA_029935295.1 bacterium
TTTTAACAATGTTACGGCAACCTTAACTTTACTACCGAATGGCGCACTTGAACTTCATTTTAAGTACGCATAGCTCGTCAAAACACATCGCCACATAAATGTAAATACCCATTTTAGGGTTGGGGTGAATAGAAACCCGGCATTATTAGTGCCGGGGATGGCACTGCAAACATTTTCACCATTCACCCTTCCAACTTCTCCCTTCTGCGCTCCCAGCGCTCCTGAACTGCCATCAACAGGTCCCACTCTAAGGGAACGATAAACAGGGTAAGGAAAGTGGCGGTGCAAAGACCGGTGACAAAGGTTGAAGCCATTGAGCCCCAAACCAGCGAGTAGTAGGGAAAACCGATAGCCATTGGCAAAAGACCCAGGGTTGTCGTCAGGGTCGTTAACAGGATCGGGCGCAGACGGATACGAATACCCTCCATGATCGCCGCCCGGCGATCGCCGGATTCACGGTAAGATCGGTTAATGAAATCGATCAACACCAGTGAATCATTGACAACCACACCGGTGACCCCGACAATCGCAATCATGCTGTTAACGGTGAAAAGCCCCTGAGTCAGCAGCTTTCCGAAAACCACCCCGATCAAGGCAAAAGCAACAGCGGAAAGAATAATGAAAGGCTGCAGATAAGATTGAAACTGCAGTGCCAGAATCATATAAATCGCCAGAATTGCGATTGAAAAGGCGTAACCCAGTGAGGTGTAGGAACGTTTGGTCGAGGCAAATTCACCGGCAAAATCAACCTCGGCGCCGGGATAGCCGACCGCAATACTCTGGTAATAATTTTTAACCATCTGCACCACCGCGGGGGTCGAAAGTCGACTTTCCGGTTTAAGATTGGCGGTCAGGTTGATTGAACGGTTCATGTTATAACGATTAAGGTATCCGGGTTCAAAATATGATGAGACACTTACAAGGTCACCGAGTTTGAGGCTGCCGTTCGGGCCGCTTAAAAGCGGCAGGTGCAAAGCATCTGCCGGACCTTTAAGATAGCCGGAATCGACTTTCAGTTTCATATCAAGATCCTCATCCCGGGCCCGGAATTTACCGACATAACGGCCATCCAGCACCGATCCCGCAAGATAAGCCACCTGGGCCTGAGAGAGATTGTATTCGGCAACTTTGACCGGGTCAACCTTGAGACGGTAGATGCGCCCGGGTTCGCCCTGATTACTGGAAAAATCGGTCAATGCAGGTTCCAGACGCGGATCCCGGCGCAAAAAATCGGACAAGGCTGTTGCCAGGAGCTGGACCGATTTCTCATCGGCACCGGAAACCCGAACATTGATATCTTTACCGGTCGGCGGACCGTCTCTTTCGGGCCGCACTGATACCTTCCAGCCATCATTAGACAGAGAGGCCACCTGTCGACGTACATGATCAAGAAAGAGCATCGGATCATTATCCGGATTATCGGGAAATTTCTGCTCACGCCGGGACGGCAGAGTCACCGCGAGATGACCGACATTGTTGCCCCAGACAGGCTGATAGTCTTCATTAATAAAGAAACCGGCCTGGGCCATTACCGAGCTCACCTGCTCCGGCCCACCAGCCAAAATCACCCGGCTCCCTTCTTGTAACCGTTTTCTTGTTTCAGCTATGGGAGTTGCCGGCGGCCCGTGAAACTCGACATAGTAGAGAGTGTAATCATCAGGAAAAAATTTAACCTTGATCAGCGGCACCGCCCCGGTCAGTGAAAGATAGAGAATTACCATGGCCGCACAAAAAAGGGTAATCACCGCCAGGAGGCTGGAGAAACGAAACTTAAGCGTAAAAGCGACCAGCCGGTCATTGAAACGCCGCAGCCAGATCATTACTTTGCGTTCATCACCGCCATCTACATATTTTGAGGCGGACAACCGGCGCGACCCGGGCCAATCGAGAAAATGCCCCGGCAAAATTATCAGACACTCAAAAAGCGAGGCCATCAACGCAAAACTTACCGCTTTCGGAATGTAGGCAAAAAACTCACCGGTAGAACCCGACATAATCAGCATCGGCAGGAAAGCGGCCACCGTAGTTGCGGTTGCGGCGATCACCGGCCAGGCAATTTCACAAGTACCATTGAGCACCGCCAAACTGATAACCTCACCCTCCTGCAGGCGGCGGTAGATATTCTCCAGAACCACAATCGCATCATCAACAATAATCCCGCTGACCAGGACAAAGGCAAACAGAGTAATCTCATTTAATGAGTTATTAGTAACGTACATGATTATCATCGTGCAGAGAAAGGAAAAAGGGATGCCGATGGTGGTCAGCAGGGCGTTGCGCCAGCCCATGAAAAGCCAGATAATAAAAGTAACGAGAATAATACCGCAAATCAGATTAAGCCCCAGCGTCGTAATCGAATCATTGAGATGAATCCGCTGATCCTGGGTCAAAATAACCTGCACCCCTTCCCGCTCCAGACGAGCACGAAAACCGGCGATAATCTTTTCAATCTCAGCGACAATTTTCAAGGCACTGCCGCTGTTACTTTTTACTATTTTAAGGCCGACACTGTCTCTGCCGTTGACCGCTGAAAGGTAAAGCGGATCGCGATAGGTGATTTCGGCTCCGCTCATAACTTCACCAATCGTTACCGGGGCCCCGTCACCATCTAAGCGAATAACCGTTTTTTCGATATCGGCCCGGGAGCGGTAAAGCTCATCAACAACCACGACAAACTCACCATCCCGGTTTTTATAATCTCCAGCCGGAATCGAAAGATTTGTTCCTTTAATTGCCTGGGCCACATCTTCGAATGTCAGGCCCAGGATTTCAAGCCGATCGGGATCGACAAAGATATGAAACTCCCGCACCAATTCACCGGTAACGCGAACATTTTCGACGCCTTTGATGCGTTTCAGGAGAAGCTTGAGCTCTTCCGCAATCAAGGTCAAAGTGCGGTTGCTGCGATCCCCGACCAGGTTGACGGTCACCACCGGCAGCCAGTAATTGACATCGACCTCCTGAAATTCCGGCGGCTCGACCCCCGGCGGCAGATTCGGCAGTGCTCCTAAAACTTTAAGCCGCAGCTCCTTGAACAACTCGGTAAAATCCGCCCCGTCGACAAACTTGACCATCATGCTGGAACGCCCGCGATAGGAGGTCGATTTTATAAATTCGACATCCTCAAGGTCATCCAGCGATTCTTCAATCTCGCGGGTGACCAGTGCCTCAACATCAGCCGGCGAGGCTCCGGGAAGAAAGGTTGTAATCATCATCTTTCCCATATTAACGTTGGGATAACGCTCAATCGGCAGCTCCAGCATAGCGACCGCGCCGACCACCATCAACAGGAGAAAAAGAAGATTGACCAAAACCTTCTGGGTCAGAAAAAATTCGATGAATTTACGCATGAAGGGGCTTTTTATTAAGTTGAAAAGAGTCTATCGAAAAAGTTCAATGGCAGCGAAAACTGTCGCCGGGTTTGATTTTGTCGCTGGCAACTTTCATTAAACCGTCCGGGGTGCGGCCGGTTTTCATTACTTTAATTTCTTCACCATCCGCACGAATCAGCCAGAAAGTAGCATAGCGCTCAACCAGGGCGTTGGCCGGAACCGCAACTACGGAACCGGGCTCCGGCAGGTTGACTGCGAGCTCCAGAGCAATGCCGCCGCGCATTTCGACAAGTCCTTTATCCAATTCAAGTTCAACCAGAATTTTACGGCTGGCCAATTCAAAAGCGGGCGATACATGGAGCAGCCGCACCGGGATATCAACGGCCGCTGCCGGTTCCATCCCAGACCCGGTGGTGAGATGGAGCCGGTGGTTTTCATTCTCTTTTTTTACCCACTCATATTGTGCCAGAGTCAATGAAAAAGGAACCAGAAGCGTCTCATAATCAGCCACCACCGCCACCGGATGACCGGTCGTCAACCACTCACCCGGTTCCGCCATGCGCTTTAAAATATGCCAACTCTTCGGGGCGTTTATGCGACAGCGCCGGCGGCGTTCTTCCAAAACTCTAGCCTTTATCTGCAACTCCGCCAGAGCCAGTTTGGCTTGATCATATTTCTGTTCCAGATCCAAAACCTTCTTTTCGGAAACCGCCTTCTGGCCGCTCAGGCTCCGATAGCGTTCCACCTCATGCTGCCAATAGCTGATCTGATTTTCAAAACGAACGCAAGCAGCCCGATTGGCCTTTAAAGCAAGATCAATGAAAATAGTATCGATCCGGGCGAAAAGACCGTCTCCTGACACCACATCCCCCATCTCGCCGATCACTTCCAGACAACGACCCGACTCTTCACAAATAAGCTTACGCTGCCAACGAGCCCGGGTATAACCGCGCAATACCGTTGTCTGCATTGCGGGCCGGGCCTGACAAAGAGAAAAAGAAGGCGCTTTTTCAGACTTTCCGGCGGCCAGTACCGAAGAAACACCACATAAAAATATGATTAGTATTCCGGCAAAAATAGTTATCCTGATCGATTTTCGCATAAATTGCCTCGGTTTTCAGATAGGAGGGCACATGGTTTGACCAATATATTTGACGAACCCACAGGCCATACCCCTACATTTGCCCTTGCGTGTTAAAATAATCGTTAATGATTTGGCGGTGGTCGAAGGCGATATTATCCGGCAGAGAATCAGGCCCGTAAACCGCGGCCTGGCCGGCATCATCACCGGCCTGCAAACGGCCCCGACCGATGGCCGTAAAAACGGTGGAAATGGTATGCTGACGCGGGTCGCGGGCCGGGTCGGAATAGGTGTGAAACTGACCGGTCAATTCAACTTCAAGACTGGTCTCCTCCAGGGCTTCACGCACGGCGGCCGTCTCCAGACTTTCACCGTAATCAACAAATCCGCCGGGCAGAGCCCAGCCCGGCGGCGGATTTTTACGCTCAATCAGAACAATCCCACCCTGATAAGATATAATGATATCGACCGTCGGCACCGGATTCCGGTAGCGGCTGAACTGATGACCGCAGTCGGGACAGGAATAGGTTTCACGCACTGTTTTCCAGCTCCTTTTTCACCAGGATAAGCTCCTCCTCCCGGCTATTAACCAAGCCATCGAGGCGGGCCGCTTTAATCTGCTCGAGAATCTTTTTAAATGCGGGGCCGGGCCGGCAACCTGAGGCAATCAAATCATGACCGCTGATTTCGATCTCGACAAACTGGAGCCGGGTGATATAGTTGGAAAGGCCCTTTCTGACGGCTTCATTCTCATGTCCTGCCATAATATAGAGCAGAATTTCGAGCGGCAGTTCATTAACTGCGGCCCAAACAACAGAATTGAGACAGGTTTTATCCTTGCGGCATAAACGCCCGAGTTCAGCGGCGGTGCTAATACCGCGCTGGCGGGTACCGATAAAACGGGCGGCGGCATTCTTGTCAAAGCCTAACCGTGAAACACAATAACTAGCCTGGGTTGCGGTCATACCATCGAGAAAACTCAGCAGGTAAACACGCCAGGGTTCAAGTTTTTCGTCGAGATAGAGCAGTTCATACCAGGATACCACCTCTTTTGCTGCCTGCAGACGTTGCAAGCGGTGCTGCGGCCTGAACTGGCCTTTAAGATCCGGAAATATTTCGTGCCAGAGTTTGAGCTCACCGATCCGGGTAAAAATCGGCAGAGGATCAGATTCGACACAGATCAATTTCAACTCATGCAGAATCCTGAAGCCGGAAAGCCGCCGGACAAAACCGACCTTGATCGCATTATGAATCAGGTGCAGGGTCTGGCGACCGATTGTAAAAGCAAATTTCTGCTCAAAGCGGATCGCCCGGAAAATCCGGGTCGGATCCTCGACAAAACTTAAATTGTGCAACACCCGGACACTACGTTCCTTGAGGTCGCGGCCGGCACCAAAGTAGTCCCGCATCACTCCGTAACTCTCTGCATTCAGCGAAACCACCAGAGTGTTAATCGTAAAATCGCGGCGATAGAGATCGACTTTCAGAGAACTCTGCTCGACCTTGGGCAGGCTTGCCGGCGCATCGTAATACTCCATCCGGGTACTGGCGATATCGATTTTATAACCTGCCTCGGTCAGGAGTACCGCCGTGCGGAATGGCTCGTGACAATGGCAGCGGCATTGATAGCGTTCGCTGTAGGCCCGGGCCAGGGCAATACCGTCTCCTTCAACCACAATATCGATGTCCAGATTCGGCCGCCGCAGAAGCAGATCGCGCACGACCCCACCGACAAGAAAGATATTAACATTGAGCCCATCAGCGAGTTTTCCAAGCTGTTTCAAAACTTTGATAAGATTGTCGGGAAAACTCTCCGACATCAGCGCATTAACATTTTTCCGGCGCATTTTGCGCAACTCACGCTCTTTCAGACTCAGATCCGGAGTTGCCTGAACGTCATTGTCCTGATCGTAAAGTGCTTGCAGTAGATCTTTACGGGTAATTGCCCCGACCACTGTATCCGTTTCATCAACCACCGGCAGAAAACGCTGATTACGCTCGACAATCAGCTCTTTTATCCGGTTAATATCGGCATCCGGCGGGATCGGTTCGTAGTCAGTGCTCATATATTCACTGACGTTTAAGTCGCGCAAACCGTGATAGAGCGCCTTCTCGACCACCTGGCGCGAAATAATTCCGACCAATTTCGCTTCCGCCTCAGTCACCACCGGCAGAACGTTGATATTGTAACGGGTCAGAAGTTCCGCCGCCTGCGCCAGCGGGGTTTCCGGGCTTATGGTCAGTACGGATGAGGTCATCAGGTCAGCCGCGACCAGCGGCGCAATGACCTCCTCTTCGAGCAGTTCAAAGAGCCTCTCCCGACACTGAATCAGGGTTAATTCCCGCACCGTGGCCGAGGCCGCATAGTGATGACCGCCACCACCGAAATGGGCCAGCAGGTGTCCCATATCCAAAGATTGAGTCCGACTGCGACCGATAATATAGACCTTATCATCCAGCCGCAGCAGAGCGATTACCACTTCAAAACCCTCAATATCCCGCAATCGATGCACTACCATCGCGACATCAGGAATATAGTGGTCGCGGCCGGCTTCGACGAGAACAACTTTCTGTCCGTGCGGATAGAGAATTCGCTGGGAGGAGAGGAGATCGTTAAGCAAAGATATCTGTTCCCGGTCAAGCGGGTTGTTAATCACGCCAGCAACGGTTTCGAGATTGCCGCCCTGCTCCAACAGCCAGGCTGCCGCCTGAAAATCACGCCCGGTCGTCCCTTTAAAAGTCAAAGAGCCGGTATCCTCATAAAGGCCGATCAACATTAAAGTTGCATCAGCGGCCGCAAGAGAGATTTTCTCAGCCCGCAGCTTTTCTGTCATCAAAGTGACTACGGCACCGACATCTGCAACTTCAATCAGGCTCACATCAACCAGATCGTCGCTGGTGGCCGGATGATGGTCATAAACAATAACCTCCACCCCGGGCCGGGCCGCAACTTCAGCAAAAGTGCCGATCCGACTCTTCTGCCGGGTATCAACAACAATCAAACGCTCGATTTTGCTGATATCAATATCTTTTAAGTGTTTATATGGAAAATCGTAACCGCAGGAGTGCAGAAAAAAATCGTGCAGGCTGCGCTCGGGACTGCCGGGCAGCACCATCTCGGCTTCGGGATAGAGATAATGCGCCGCCAGCATTGCCGCCAGCCCGTCAAAATCGGTATTGATATGCGAGGTAATTACTTCAGTCATAAAGAGCGTTCCCGAGGGTGAAATTTCCGGTAAACATCTTTCAGGCGTTCGGCATCGACCTGGGTGTAGATCTGAGTTGTCGCCAGATCAGCATGGCCTAACAGGGTCTGGACAATCCGCAGATCGGCGCCGCCGGAAAGCAGATGCGTGGCAAAAGAGTGCCGTAAAAGATGAGGATAAACCTCCTGCTTAATCCCGGCCTTAAAGGCGTAGCGCCGAATATTTTTCCAGAAACCTTCACGGCTCAAGGCATTACCCGAACGGTTAAGAAAAATATAGGTAGAGCTTTTGCCTTTTAGCAGTTTAAGTCGGCCTTTTTTGATATAGTCGCGCAAATTTCTGATCACCGGCAGCGGCAGCGGCACAATCCGCTCCTTATCACCTTTACCGATCACATTCAAAAACCCGGCACTGAAGTTGACCTGCTGCAGCTCCAATTTAACCAGTTCACTCACCCGCAGACCGGCCCCGTAAAGAACTTCGAGCATCACCCGGTCCCGTTCACCTAATGTGGTTTCCGAGTCTGGGGCAACAAGCAGAGATTTCATTTCAACAACACTCAAAACCTCTGGCAGATTTTTATCAATCCGGGGCAAATCGAATCCGGCCAATGGCTGACGCTTTATCTCACCCTTAACCAGCAAATACTTGAAAAATGAGTTCAGAGCCGAAAACCGCCGCCGGATCGTGCGCCGGGCGTAATTTTTCTTCAACATCAGAATATAGCTGCTCACCTGCCGCTGGGACAACAATTCCGGATCAATTACTTTTAGAGTTTCAAGGAAATGACCAAAATGAGCAAGATCCACCCGGTAAGCTGCCACCGTCGGCGCCGCCAGACCTCGTTCCAAAAACAGATAATCAAGAAAACGCTCAACCTGATCAGCATACATAACAAATGCTCTTTCTGGGCCACAGGGCCACAGACCCATATTGTCCAAAATGTCTCGATGTGGGGACTGACCTCAAGCGCGGGCTTCAGCCCTAAGCGGGCTGAGCTCTGTCCCCTTCGAAGTAGGCGAAGCAAAGTTCGCCACCATTTATAGTTAGTTTATGATAACTAAACCGATTTCTCTTCGCCAAAATCCCGCATAGCGGTGGCATCGTTATCAATCGGCGAAAGCATAGCAATCGCGTGTTTATAGATCAAATGGCTGGTAAAATCATCATTCAGAACCAGAGTATGAGTATCAAAACTGCTGATGCGCCCCTCTTTGGCGGTGCCGCCGACAAGTTCAACGCTCACCCGCCGCCGTTCCCGCCGCAGCCGGTTCAAAAACTGCTCCTGCACATTTGCCTGATGTCGCGTCATTATTCTCACGGCCTCCATGATTTTTTTACCGTACTAACCTCAAACCATCAATTAGCATTAGAGAAATAATTTGGCAAACAAAACCTCAGAAATAAGATGACAGCACAGCTCTAAAATGCTAAAAGGCAGCGCTCGATCTAATATAAAGCAACCTCTAACTAAATAATACGGCAATTAAGAATCATGAAAGACTTCAAGCGTTATACCGGCACCAATGAATATATTGTTTCGGAAGATCTGCAAAATGATGTTAACGTCTCTATCGCTTTAGGAAGGCCCCTGCTGATTAAAGGCGAGCCCGGCACCGGCAAAACCCTGCTGGCGAAAAGTGTGGCCCAGGGCCTGAGTCAAGAACTTCTTACCTGGAATATCAAATCGACCACCAAGGCCCAGGACGGCCTCTATATCTACGACACCGTCCAGCGTTTAAACGACTCCCGCTTCGGCGGCGAAGGGGTTGATGTTGCCAACATCGAAAACTATATCAAACTCGGCAAACTCGGCGAAGCCTTTGCCAACCCGATTCAATCAGTGGTTTTGATTGATGAAATCGACAAAGCCGACATCGAATTCCCCAACGATCTCTTAGCCGAACTCGATGAGATGAAATTCTACATCCCCGAAACCCAAAAAACCATTGCAGCTCAGAATCGGCCGGTAATCATCATCACCAGCAACTCCGAAAAAGAGCTGCCTGATGCCTTTTTACGCCGCTGCGTTTTTCACTATATCGAATTTCCGGATCAGGAGCTGATGGCCGATATCGTTGAGGTTCATTTCCCCGGCCTCGATAAAAAAATGGTTAAACAGGCGATGGAAGCCTTCTATCAGCTGCGCGATCTTGACGGCCTCCGCAAAAAACCCTCGACCAGTGAACTTATCGACTGGCTCAAGGCTCTGCTTGCCGCCGGGAATACCGGCAAAACCGACTTTAAGAAAGAGCTCCCCTTCTTAGGCGCTCTTCTGAAAAATGAAAATGATTACGAAATTGCCGCCAAACACCGCAGTGCCTTCCAGCGGCGCGGCGCCTTAAACAACTTCCGCCGTTAAGAGCAAAATCTATGTTTAACGGATTTTTCTTCTGCCTGCGGGCCCATAAGATCATGGTTACGCCGACCGAATGGCTGGCTTTGATGGAGGCTTTAGATCGCGGCTTTGCCGGCAACAGTCTGGTTTCATTCTATCACCTGAGCCGCTCGATTCTGGTTAAAACCGAAGCCCTGTTCGACCAGTACGATCTCGCTTTCCGGGAATTTTTTACCGGCCTCGAAGTTCCGCCGGAGATTTTCGAAGAGCTCTGGCAGTGGCTCGGCAAAGAGAGCTTAAAAAAAGAACTTGATGCTGACGCCCTGAAAGGGCTGCCGAAATATGACTGGGAAACCGTCAAGAAGATGTTTGAAGAACGCCTGAAAGAACAGAAGGAAGAACATAACGGCGGCGGCAACTGGATCGGCACCGGCGGCACTTCACCTTTCGGCCACGGCG
>JAOZKP010000086.1 GCA_029935295.1 bacterium
GGTTGCTAAGAAAACCCAAAAGATATTTATTACCTTGGTGGCCGAGAGTTACTGGCATCTTAAAGAAAGTCAGCCCATTTGGCAGATTATCCACTTTTTTATTTTTCACAAACCCATCTCAATCAAGGAAATATTAATATGTTAACAGTTGGGATTGACATTGGATCGATAACTACGAAAATTGCAGTTATCGATGATAATAAACTCCTTTTTACGGATGTATCTTTTACCGGCTACAATGCCGAAAAAGCGTGGCAGAGTATTTTAGATAAAACCCTTACCCGGTTGGGAATTGAACAGTCGGCCATAGACCGACTCATTGCTACCGGCTATGGCCGAAACAGCGTTGATATTGCCGACAAAAAAATTACCGAGATAATGTGCCATGCCTCCGGGGCCCGATTTTTCCTCCCTAAAACCAGAGGAATTATTGATATTGGTGGACAAGACAGTAAATTCATCAGCCTCGGAGATAACGGTAGTGTTGGTGATTTTGTCATGAATGATAAATGCTCTGCCGGAACCGGGAGATTTTTAGAAGTCATGGCCCGAGCGCTGGAGTTGAACCTGGAGGATTTTGGCAAGATCTCGTTGATGGCAAAAAAACCGGCAAAAATCAGCAGTATGTGTACGGTTTTTGCCGAATCAGAAGTTATCTCACTGATCTCCAAAGGGGAAGCACGAGAAAATATCGTAGCCGGAATTCATGAATCTATTGCCAGCCGTGTAACTTCAATGATGGGACAATCGGCAACCCCTAAACCACTTGTACTGACCGGGGGTGTAGCAAAAAATATCGGCATTAAAAAAGCCCTGGAAAAAATCCTTAAAATTAAAATTGAGGTTCCGGATACGGCCCAGGTCAATGGAGCTATCGGCGCCGCACTCTTGGGTCAAAAACAGTAAGTCTTTATTTCATAAGAAAGGAATAGCCCTAACATGCAAAAATTTGCCTATTTTGATACCGGTCATGAATTTCCGGAAGAGATCATCATGGCTGCCGGCTTCACACCCTACAAAATCCTTGGTGATGTTCATGTCGGAACCGCTGCCGCAAATGATTTCCTGTTTCAGTATCTCTGTCCCTTTGCCCGAGGCTGTATGGCTGAAGCACTAAGTGATTCCGAACAGTGGGCCGGGATTGGTTTTGCCCATGGTTGCGATGCCACCAATCGCCAGTTTGATGTCTGGAAAGCTCATGTAAAGCACACTTTTCTCCACTGGCTTGATGTGCCGATGAAGATCAACAAAACGGCACAAACTTTTTACAGACAGGATCTGAATCAGTTTATTAAAGCCTTAAACAGACATTTTGATTTATCGATTTCAAGAGAACAGCTTAGAGCAGCGATAAATAGATCTAACAAAATTAAAACTGTCATGAAACAATTGGCGGCTTTAAGAGCGGAAAAGGATATCCCCAATCCGGACTATTTTGAAATGACAAGAATGGCCGTGCAAGAACCGAAAGAGCAACTTTTGTTGAATTTAGAAGTTATGCTCGATGATTGGCAAAACCGAGACCCTTTTCCCAAGGATAAGACCCCCATCCTTTTGACCGGTTCCGATGTTACCTACAAGGAGTGGATGGAGGTTTTGGAAGTGTCAGGGTTTCGGGTAGTACGTGATGACCTGTCACTTGGAGAGAGGTATTTCAATACAACTATTCAAGATTTTGATGATCCCGTCGAGGCCCTGGTAGATTATAATTGCCGTATCCCCCAACCGGCAACCAAGGTTCCATCTGATAACCGGATGCAGTACCTGCTACAAATCCTGGACGAAACCAAAGTTGAAGGTGTGATTTTACAAACCCTGAAATTTTGTGAACCCTATGCTCTGGATGCACCCTGGGTTATTGAAACCCTTAAACATCATGGCTATAAGGTAATTCCACTTGAGAGAGAATTTACACCAACCCTGGATCATCAAACCATAACTCGCCTTGAAACTTTCAAAGAGCTGCTTTAGTGCCTTACTTGCGGGCACCGCCTGCAAGTAAGCTCACGTTAGGAGATAATAATGATTGGATTTATCGCTAAACACCCTAA
Source organism: bacterium (assembly GCA_029935295.1). Classification (GTDB taxonomy): domain Bacteria; phylum Desulfobacterota; class Anaeroferrophillalia; order Anaeroferrophillales; family Tharpellaceae; genus Tharpella. The sequence continues at coordinate 2,052 of JAOZKP010000086.1, forward strand.
GGTTTTTTATGAGGGGGTCAAGGGTTTCATGCATCAAGCACTGACCCCGCGTATTTTTGCACTTTTGAATGAGTATACCCTGAAATCTAAAATTGCAACTCTGCTGCCCTGGAAAAAAACCGGCAACGTCGTGGCAGGATTTCCGGTTGAGTTTTTATTGTCTTTAGATATTTTTCCACTCTGGCCCGAGGTCTTTGCCATTTATGCAGGAGCAGCCGGGGTCACCCAACCACTGATTGAACATGCTGAAAGTATTGGTTATTCGAGAGATCTCTGCAGTTACATGAAAACCAGTATTGGGGCTTATGAAAAAAAATATCCTTGTGATTTCGGGGGGCCACCAAAAGGAGATATTTATCTCTCAACCAATATGATTTGCGACACCCACGTCAAATGGATTGAAAATGAAGCCCGCAGACTCGCCGCTCCCTATTTTGGCCTGGATGTTCCAAGTTATGTTTCCGGTTCGGATGAGGCCCGGCTTGAGAGATATATAGATTATGTTGTAGCCCAGTTTTACGATTTAATAAAATTCCTCGAAGAGCAGACCGGCAAATCTTTCTCTGAAGAAAAATTTATGAAGACAGTAAATAAATCTCAGGAAGCCTGCCTGCTTTACCATGAGATCTATAATTACCGCAAACGTCTGCCAGCCCCGCAATATTTTGAATTTCAACGCCTCTTCATGCTCCCGATCGGCGTCATGTGGAACCTTGATAGCGCCATCAAATACTACAGGAAATATCTGGCGAAAATAAAAAAGCGCTACGATCATGCACCTCCGGAAGAGCTGACTGGAAGAGAGAAGTTTCGGGTTATGTGGGAGGGGATCACCATCTGGTATAAGGTTGATATGTACTACGACCTGGCTGAGAAAGGGGCCAAGGTTGTCTACGAAAGTTATACAGAATCGGTTGCATTTAGAAAAAAACGAACTTCAACATTTCCTGAAACCCTGCGGCAAATGGCAAAAGAGCTTATTCTTACACCATATACATTTAACCTGGAAAATCGCATCTCATTCTTCGAGCAGAAGATCGACGAATACGATATCGACGGCTTAATTCTTCATGCAAATTTGAGTTGCCGTCCCTCTTCAACGGGACTGCTGGATCTCAAAGATGCGATCCAGAAAAACCGCGGGATTCCGATTCTTATTTTGAACGCGGACATGGATGATCCCCGCTCTTATGCGGAAGGTCCAACCCAAACCCGCTTAGATAGCTTCGTCGAAATGATGGAAGAAAATCAACAAAGCAAAAAATAATAGTAAGATATCAAGATGATTAAAACACGATATTCTCGAAAAATGAAACACTTTCCCGGCCAGAAGTTGGGACTGCTTTTTATTGCTGTTGTCATGACCTTTAGTTGGGGTATGGCTCTACCTGCGATGGCTGTGGAAGAATCGGTTCTTGGCGCAGATCGTGTGGCGTTAATGGATTTGATCGCACGCTACAGTTATACATGGGATGCTAGAGACATAGATGCGTTTGCCAAGCTCTATACCGATGATGCTGTCTGGGTAGGTTATGTGAATAATGGCACCGAACCATATATACATTTGAAGACGAGGGAGGGAATTCGACAAGGTGTTAAAAAACGAGGTGAGATGTTCGCTAAATGGGGAGTCGTAACAAAACACTTCATGGTGGATAGTGTCATCACCATGGTTGGAGAAGGAAAAGCCAAGGCCAGAACAATGGCACTGATTACCTGGCAGAGGCCTGAGTTTGGAGACTTTGTACCTAGACCGGTTCAGGCCGGATATTACGATAGCGTCTTTGAGAAGGAGAACGGTATTTGGAAGTTCTCTCGCCGAGATGTCTATTTAACGGGAGTGTTTGACCCTAAAGATGTGTATGGGGATGCCGGGGCAGCCAAGCGGTAAGCCACGTAATCTGGGCATTCCTCACTTAATTATTTAAACGTCGTGATGTCTAGCTAAATGGAGTTTTTAATCCTAAAGAGAAGTTTATTCGCCTCTGAAATGGCGAGGAAGATAACAATGGAGTCTGAAAAATTTGGTGATTTTTTGATCGCAGTCTTTGATGAATGGATCAGGAATGATGTCGGCAAAACCTTTATTATGAATTTTGAGTGGGCTCTGAATACTTGGATCGGAGAATCTGCTCCGGTGTGTATCTTTGCCCGGCAATGTGAAATTTGACTACATTGCAACACCTTTAAGAAGATGTCATGATCTTAATCTGATTTCAGGCCCAGTTTTCTCATGCGGGCCAGCAGGGTGGTTCTTTTTAGGCCGAGAATTACATTTGCTCCATCTCTACCACTGACCTTCCCGCCGGTTTTATCAAGTACATATTGAATGTATTCGCGTTGGAGATCGTCGATAGTTGGTAGTTCTGTGAAGGGGTGGTTGTCGGTTTTCGTTATGTTCAGTGGCAAGTCGATTTTCAATTGATCACCTGAAGAAAGCAGAACAGCCCTTACCATGATGTTTTCAAGCTCTCGGATATTCCCGGGCCAGTCATATTGTTGCAATAGCTTTTCATCTTCTGCGTCAATCCTGAGATTGGGGCGCTGGTATTTTTTAGTATAAAGATTAAGAAAATGATTAATGAATAGATAAATATCTTCCCGTCGCTCCCGTAAGGGTGGGATTAATAAGGGGATTACGTTCAGTCGATAATAGAGATCCTCGCGAAATCTGCCGGCAGATACCTCTTCTGCCAAATTACGGTTGGTCGCAGCAATCAGTCTAAAATTTGAATGTATTGTCCGCATGCCACCCAATCGAAAAAAAGTACCTTCCTGGATCACCCGTAAAAGTTTTACTTGAATAGATTTTGCCAGTTCACCAATTTCATCAATAAACAGGGTTCCCTTGTGAGCAAGTTCCAAGCGCCCGATTTTTTGTCGATCAGCCCCGGTAAATGCACCTTTTTCATGTCCGAAGAGTTCACTTTCGATCAGTCCCTCCGGAATTGCGGTGGACCCCAAAAGTTGGACAATGTGCTAAGGTGTAAATCACTCATAATCCAAGGAGATGATCATGAGCACAAATCAATTAGACACAATACATATTTTGAGATTTACACCTAAAGGATAATTTACTATAATAGTGTTAAATTCCGTAAGATATTGCTATTGCCAATCTCAACTTCTCCACTTTATTGCAAACAAAAGCTTCATCATAACAGGTTATATCCACACACGATATATGAGATTGCAGTCAACACCTATTCTGGGGGGACAGAGCAGGATGGTTTTTGGCTATTGCAGGTTTTTATTACCAACTCCTCCTGACCCCATTTCCACTATTACTGGAACCTTAATCGTCGTCTGCTATTGTGACGGCGATCTCAATCGTTAAACTGTACGGGGAGATCTTAACGTATTCATCTTAACACCCGCACAGTTTTAATAGCTTAGTTCTTTGGCACTCAGCTCTACCAAGGTAATTGTGGATGAAGCTCCAGTACTTTTTTCTTGCAAAATCAGTCCTTCTTTCTCCAGACGGGCAAGTGCAAGGTACTTTTGTCGACGTCCTATGCCGAAATCCTTGACCCGTTTGTTGGTCAGCTTAAATGGAATACCCTTGCTTACACCAGACATGAACCATAATACCCATGCAATTCGGCCTTCGTTTGCTCCAAGTTTACAGGCGGCTTGTATCCACTTGTATGGTATTGGCCCTTTAATGAATTTATGTTTAGGTTTTTGTTGAATCATCTTTTTTCGAGTATCTGTTATTATAAGTTCAGTTTCCATAACGTTGACCATTAAGTATGGTTAATAGATAATACAATAAGAATATACTATAAGATGGACCGGGTGTACCGAATGTTGACACCTACCAGTACTAAATCGTGACACCTACCTGTACCGAATCTACCCCACCCATTACCCGGCCAGGTTCATCACTAACCGAGAAACTCGCTCCCACATATCGACCCCCCGCTCATCCATATAACGGTCAGGCCAACGCACCACATCGACATCGGTTCTCAGCTCAAACCCTTCCAGAACAATTTCACCGGCCTTCTGCATAAAATCTTTAGTACGTCTAATATCTTCGTCTAATCGTTCAATAGGAGCTTCGATCAAAAGGGCATCGTGTACAGGAGCACAAACTGTGATTCCTGCCTCAGTTGTAAAGATGCAAGCCAGACGCAGAATTTCAGCTCCATTAGCCTGCATGGGAAAATTGCGGAGAGAGCGATCGCTAGTTTTCATACTCGAGCTCAAACTAATTTGCCACCCCAGCGTGGTGCCAAGATTATTCCTGGTAAGTGCAAAATATAATGCTGCATCCGACCATGTCCAAAAAATGGTATAAGTTTCTCGATGACGCTGCAGCATGTGTTTTGCTTCCCTGACGGAGCAGTTAATTCTCTGCGAAAGTCTTTCTGCACCCATACCATATTGGACGGCCAGTACGCATACCTTGTAAAGCTCCCGCTCTGATGGATGGGAACCTTTAGTCGCATTTTGCGGCACCGCCCCGGCCTGTTTGGCAAATTCTAAATACGGATCTCCACTTTCATAGGCGGCAATCATTCTTGGATCATTAGAAAGAGCTGCAGCTATTGCAAACTCTTGTTGCGAGTAGTCTATATATGCAATGCCATACCCTTCTTTAGGTTTGATCAGACCTCGATACCAAGCGCTGGGGCCAAAGATAAATTTAGCATTGCTCGGCTGATTTCGGCTGGTCTTTGAGCGGAAAGGAGATAAGAGGCACCGATTACGCCCATCCCGGCCAACAGCGAGATTATTAAGCCGCAACCCAGATAAACTGACCCGCAACTCCCGCAATGGGCCTACAACCGAATATGATTTAGCCATCTCCTTGAAAGTGTCATCCTGCAGATCTAACGCACCACTTGGATGACAAGGCCAAGGTATGTCATTCAATTTCAGCCACGCCTCGAAACGGGACTGTTTGAATGTAAGCCCATCATATACACCATAGGCTGAGTCGACTTCAGCAACCAGCTGGACTTTGATATCCTCCCAATATAATCGCAATTTCTGTAAGGTTTCAGTGTCGATTGGCACTCCATTCCACTCCATATGAGCAACAGCTTTCATATATCGCCCCCGGAGTAATGCTCTGGGCAAATCAATAGTGCTGTGCATCCTAGGTAACAGTTTGGACAGTGCCACCACATCGGTTTCACAATATTGCAACAAAGTTGACCGCTCCTCACTGGAATATTGCCCCCCTCGCATCGCCAACTCCCGCATTTCCTTTTTCTCGCTCCCGGCAATACTCATGATCCCGTATGAGGTTAAAGCCCCCAAGAGACCATATCCGCTTATCGGTAGTAACCCATTGTGCAGGCACTTGAATTCTGCATATAAGTCTAATAAATTCTCCGGCATGGGCCAGCCTAAAGCCATAAAACAATTCATTTCCGCAGAACTATAGTAAGCAACTATGAGAGCATATGGACCGATATTAAAAGGTGGCTTGTCGGACAGTTGATCTCGCCAGCAGTGAATGAGGCGCCTGGAATTGAGCTCCATTGCCACCAGGCAAAGAACTTCCGGGCGCTCTCCGTCTGGTGCACAGAATTCAAAATCTATACACCAGACTTCTTGAAAGCGTCTCACACCAATCCTTGGAGTTGCTTAACAACAGCGTGATCCGGGCTATCTATGATAAAGCCTCGAAATGCTATCTCTAGTAGCTCTTTTAGGGTTTGGACCGGCCATTCCGGCTCCGGCAAAGCCCCTAACGCTTTCCGAACATCATAACAACCGAGGTGCATGTTTGCCGTTATATTGATCCAATCTTCCTTTGCTAACTCAGCGGCCTCCCGAGCTGATTGGTGCCATGGGTTATCTTTGCCGTCAGACTTTGGGAGTTTTAACGGCCAAAGAGAGAGAACATTTTGCCGGGTTATTACAGTCACCAAAATTGCCGGCGTGACATGTGCCGACACTACCTCGACCATGTTGGGGGCGACCAGATAAATCTCCCGCTCCTCTTTAATTTCCAGTATCCCTATTGGCCCGGCCTGGTAGGCTTCATCGGGGTTGACCCGAAAAAAATCCGTCTTGTTAGGTTTTCGTACCGGAACCATGGTTAATAATTTTTCGACACTTTGTTCGGTGGTGAAATCTTGCGGTAAAATCAAACTAGCAATATCCATTTTATCCTCCAGAATTACGTTAAAATACAAAACCTGTAACTAATAATTAAAATTTAGCCATAGTTACGGATCGCGACAAAAAATCATTACATTAGTCATTGAACAGATTCGCGAGATTTAATAAAATCATTGATTTCTGACACACGCCACCCCACGGCTCTTGAACCCGTGATGGCAACTCTTTGAGGGAGTACACCCGTCCTTTCCAAACGCCACAAAGTAGATCGACTTACTCCCAAAACATTAGTCAGATCTTTGGCGCGTAGAAAACCTGAAATACCATCTGATAAAACCAGAATCTCTTTGTTCATCTATAACCTCCTAAAATTGTTAATTACTGCAGGGCTCCCATAGCTCCATCCATTAAGGAAACGATGTGTTTGCCGGTTACAGTTAACGAAATACAACAAACCCGTGATAAAATGCAAGTGATATTTTGATGTAAATAGTTGATTATATTCATGTTGTTAACTAAGTTGTCATAATATTATATAAAGTTAGTTAACCGTATAAAAACTATATGGATTAACATCACCAAGAATAATTCTTACATTTCAGATGCTTATGGAGATATCTGAAAATACTATCCAAAAGAATTATTTTTTAAAAAACTTGACTTTTTATTTTAAAACAAGACACACTGCGGGCACTCCTGCACAAAAAAACTAAACGGGCAGGGTTACGCTAGCTGAACTGGTAGTTTAATACTTGTAATTTTTTTTTGGGGGAGGGATATGAACGACAGCAACAACCAGCCAGTACCGGACATTATCGTTTCTATACTCATCGAGAGACACAAAGCCATCGACGAGCGATACTCTTCAAAAAACAGGTCGGCAAACCACTATGGTCCCCAAGGGAGCACACGACGCGACCCCCTCAAGCCATACAACAAGGGCACAGTATTAAGATTAAAACAAATCAATGACCTTGTCGCCCAGGCGCACCGATCGGAGTATTACTCTGCGATCACCGGATTGGACTTTTACGATACTGTGCAATTCGACCAATGTTACAACATTGCAGCACAAAACAGTTTCGAGGATAAGCTGAATAATGAGATGAAAGAATCCCAGAACGGCAAAAAGAGCAGAAAACCCCGGGGTGACAAACCTAAAGACATTGACATTGTAAGTTTTTTGATTGAGGGGTATCTTGAACTCAAACCAGATGAGTTCAAATCAAGGATAGGTATGAGTGACCCTACAATTACAGACGAGAATGAAATACTGAATCAAACAAAATTTATGTTAAATTTCTGTGACTTCATCCACACATACCTTCGCCCTGAGTTACCATACTCTGCCGGCAAAGATTTTGAGCAACTCATCACTGATGTTACAAAATACAACTGGGAAGCAACAGCAAATAAAACGTTTCATCAATACTTCGATCTAAAATCCGTCTGGACAGAGATTAAAGAAAAAATTTTCAGCTTCAAAAAAACCCAACCGACAAATCACAAAAACGCTAAAGCGGTTAACAGCATTAGTGACACTGACTGCAACTTCAATAAGTATAAAGGAATGGCTGACCCTTCAACATTAACAGAATGCACCCTGCCTACAATCTCCATCCATTCTCCTACCAGATTAGACCTATCCCTCTGCTTGGATCCTGAAAACAACAGAATAACAATCACCAATCACAGCAGGAGCACCATAAGTAACTTCATCAAACTAATAGAAAGAATACCAATAGATAAGTTTTCTACCTGCGAGTATGAAGCTTGCGGAAAATGTATTATTATTACTGACAAAAGGAAAAGATGTTGTGATAAAAAAATTCGCACGTGTAGCAGTGCTTGGGCCAGGATCAAGTCTAGAATTAAAAAAGAAAAAGCCGAAAGGATATAAAATAAAAATAAAAAAAGGGGGGGGGTAGTCGGGCAGAGCTGAGGTCAGAGTAAAATCATTGTTAAAAATCTACGGCCTGTGTCTGGGCGCTCGATTTGAGGTGATAATCATTGAGACTCTTTCATAGCGATGGATGACATCCTGTAATAAGAAACTCTGCATCGGCTTTATCAATGGGCATGAAAAAAAGTTCATTCTGCATTGTCAATCCAACAATCACACCTGGTCAATTTTCGGCTGTCATTATTAATAGACTCTAGCAAACAGCGATCAGAACCATATTTGAAGCGCTCAACAACCCCATTAAGTTTCACAATGTACCATAAATAGTCACACACCAAAGTGTCACGTATAGTGTCACGGCAACAGAAAACGGC
>JAOZKP010000333.1 GCA_029935295.1 bacterium
TGCGGCGTCAATCTGACTTAACAACTCAGCATCGGTAAAATGTTTCAAAACAATCGCGTTGGTCGGACATTTAGCGTTGCAAAGTCCGTCACCTTTACAGAGCACCGGATTAACCCAGGCTTTGCGGCCCTTGGCAGTTTCACGAAACTCGATAGCATCATAGCTGCAGGCGGTAATACAGGCCCCGCAGGAGATGCAGTCATCTTCGTTAACTTCGCAGATTGAACCGGAAGCGGTTACTGTATCCTGCGAGAGCAGGGTCAGAACCCGGCCAGCGGCACCGTAGGCCTGGTTGATACTCTCCTGAATATGCTTAGGGTAATGGGCCGTACCGCAGAGATAGACCCCGTCGGCAGCAAATTCGACCGGTTTCAGTTTAACGTGAGCTTCCTTGAAGAACTCATCCGGACTCAAGGCTACCTTGAACATTCCCGCAATTTCAGAAGTTGTCGACGCGGGAATCACAGCCGCCGCCAACGAAACAATATCAGCATCCAGCTCCAGCTCTTTACCGAGCACCAGATCGGGTACAGTGACCCGTAGGATATCCTTGCCACCGGCTTTTACCGCTTCAACATTAGGCTTATTATCCATCTCATAACGGATAAACCTGACCCCTTGCTCCGAGGCGTCACGATAGTAATCTTCACGCAGACCATAGGTGCGCATATCCCTAAAGATGACATAGATCTCCATCTCGGGTTTTTGCGCTTTGAGTTTCAGAGCATTTTTTACCGCATGCGAGCAGCAAACCCGGGCGCAGTAGTTGCGGTCCTCATTCCGGCAACCAACACACTGAATCATCACCAGACTTTCAGCATCAGTCACAGCTTCGTTACCGGCCGCAATCTCTTCACCAATTTCAAGATGAGTAAAAACCTTGTCACTCTCACCATAGAGATATTCGCTCGGCTGATACTCCTCGGCCCCGATCGCCAGCACCGAAGCTCCATATTTAATCTTTTTGATCCGGCCCTCGGTTGCAACCGTCGTCTCAAAATTCCCGAGGAAGCCTGAAACCTCTTTAATTGTCGCATTATGCGAAACATGAATCAGAGGGTTAGCGTAAACCTTACGAATAGTATCTTTGAGAAAGGACTGAACATCCATCCCTTCGATGGTCGTATAAAGCCGGCGGGCTATGCCGCCGAGCTCATTATCCTTCTCAATCAGTTCAACTTCGTGGCCCTGTTTAGCAATAGAGAGGGCGGTCGTCATTCCGGCAATCCCGCCGCCGACGACGAGTGCGGTCGGATTGACCGGCAGATCGAATTCCTGCAGCGGCTCAAGGTGACGGGTGCGGGCGATCGACATGCGGATAATATCCTTAGCCTTCTGAGTCGCATCCTCTTTTTGTTTGGTATGAACCCAGGAGCAGTGCTCGCGGATATTCGCCATATCGCAATAATATTGATTAAGACCGGCCTCCCGCAGGGTGTCGCGGAAAAGCGGCTCTAAAGTCCGTGGGGAACAGGCGGCAATCACGATCCGGTTAAGCCCCTTCTCCTGGGCCAGATCGGTAATCTGCTGGGCCGAGTTGGTAGCACAAGAGAAAAGCTGCTCCTGGGCGTAGACTACATTCGGCAGGGTTAAAGCGTATTCAACCGCAGAAGGAACATTGACGACACTCGAGATATTGGCCCCGCAGTGGCAAACAAAAACCCCAATTCGCGGCTCCTCTTGTGAGACATCGCGTTCCTCAGGATAGATGCGCTCGGTCGCCAGTTTACCGCGACGATAATCGAGCATCTCACCGCACTGAGCCCCGGCGCCGCTGGCGGTAAAGACCGCTTCCGGAATATCAGTCGGCCCCTGGAAAGCGCCGCTAACAAAGATTCCGGGCTGATTGGTGGCAATCGGATTGCTGTGAATCGCTCGACTGAAGCCATGCTCATTGAGCTCAATCCCAAACTTGTCGGCAAGATTTTTGAAGTCCGCCGGCGGATTCAAACCTACGGAAAGAACCACCAGATCGAACTCTTCCTCTTTGACTCCGTCGTTATTGGTCGAATATTTTATGACAACATTCTTGGTTTCCGGAATCTCGCGGTCGATCGAAACGTAGCTCCGGATAAAACGAGTGCCGGGAAGCTCTTCGGCCCGCTGAAAATAACGCTCGAAATCTTTCCCGAATGAACGGATGTCATTGTGAAAAATCGTGCAGTCGACGTCAGCATCGTGCCCTTTGGTCAGGATCACCTGTTTCTGAGTGTAGGTACAGCAAACCCCGGAGCAGTAGCTGTTCTCGCCTTCAGTTAAACGGCGCGAACCGACACACTGAATCCAAGCGATCTTCTGCGGATGTTTTTTATCGGACAAACGTAAGACTTCGCCCTCGAAAGGACCAGTTGAGGAGAGCAGACGCTCGTAGTCCATACTGGTGACAACGTTTTCCATACGGCCGTAACCGTACTCATCTTTGGTTTTGGGATCAAAAGGCTCGATCCCGACCGAGAGAATTACCGCACCGACATTGACATCCCGCATTTTCGGGGTCTGGCGGAAATCGATCGCATCCGCCTGGCAGACGCCGCGACAGATATCGCATTTATCCTCTTTCAAGAAAAGACAGGTCTCTGGATCAATATAAGCGACCAGAGGAATCGCCTGGGAGAAATAGACATGCACCGCTTTATTATCCGAAATCTCCTGGTTAAAGGGATCGGGATACTGTACCGGGCAATACTCAACACAGGTTGTACAACCTGTGCACTTATCCTCAATGATATAGCGCGGCCGGGTTTTCAGGGTGACCTTGAAATCACCTGCCTCCCCTTCCATGCTGTCAATATCAGTAAATGTCAAAACTTCGATGTTTGGATGCCGGCCGACCTCGACCAGTTTAGGTGAGAGTATTCACATCGAGCAGTCGTTAGTGGGGAAAGTCTTATCCAGTTTCGCCATGTTGCCGCCAATACTCGGCCCCTTTTCAACTAGATAAACCTTAAACCCGGTGGTTGCAAGATCAAGCGATGCCTGAATCCCGCTCACACCCCCACCAACGACTAAAACGTCGCCGAAATCACTCGCACCTGTGCCACCCTGGCAGAGCTGCTGAATTTTATCTACTGGCAATACTTCGTTTTCCACTGTCTATCTCCTACAAGTCAGGATAAATCGAAAACTGAAAACAGCATCAATAATGATTAGCTGCTGACAGCATCGTTAATAACTTCGCTGATATCTTTAATCTCTAGCAC
>JAOZKP010000334.1 GCA_029935295.1 bacterium
CATTCCGGAATCGACTATTAGCGTTGGCAGGTGAAGCATCATGGTCATTGACAAAGACCAGATACATTCCCGTACCCGTATAATACTGACCTACCGGGATTGTAAAATGAACCCAGGTGCCCATATCACTACTGCCATAACCGGGACTTACCTGAATCGCATTATCCCATATATAGCTGCCTAATAATTGGAAAATTCGCTGATCATTTCTGAGTATATCATCCTCGTCAAAACCTATTCCCTGAATCTCGCCCTCCACCGTCGACATATAATCAAACTCAAGAACCGTGTCCGGGGTAATCTCAAAGGTCTCTTCCGTACGACGCCAGCAATTTCCTTCCAGATGGATAGTAGTACCACCATCCTCAATCGTCACATCTGCCGATACATCCTGATCTGAATATGAAACAGTGGAAATCTGAGTGAAATCGAGAGAACTGCTTTCACCAACCTGAATAGTTATTGAATCACTCCCGGCCTGGCCAACACTATCTGTAACTGTCGCGGTGATACTATGAAGACCAGTTGAAAGCATAGCCGTGCTAAAGCTGCCACCAGCACCGATAGTACCATCGATATTTGAGGTCCAGGAAAGCTGACCAGTCAAGTCGCCGTCTTCAAAATCATTGGCCGATCCGGTAAAAGTGACCGGATCAAACTCTGCAAACTGGGCACCATTAACCGGATCACTGATTGAGACAACTGGTACTTGATCAGCGGCAACCTCCTTAACCTGCACATTCCGGAATCGACTATTAGCGTTGGCAGGTGAAGCATCATGGTCATTGACAAATACCAGATACATTCCCGTACCCGTATAATACTGACCTACCGGTATTGTAATATGAACCCAGGTGCCCATATCACTGTTGCTGTAACCCGGACTTACCTGAATAGCCTCGTCCCATGTCTGATTACCGAAGAACTGGAAAATCCGATGATCATTTGTGAGCTCATCATCTTCATCAAAGCCAATGCCATGGATTTCACCCTCCACCGTTGACATGAAATCAAACTCTAAAACTGTATTGGAAGTGACTTCAAAGGTCTGCTCTGTTCGCCGCCAGCAATTACCTTCCAAATGGATAGTATCTCCACCATCTTCAACCGTCACATCTTCCGACTTATCCTGATTAGAATAGGAAACAGTATCAGTCTGGGTGAAGTCGATATAGGTTGGACTGCTTTCCCCAACCGTGACCGTGACGGAATTACTTCCGGGCTGGCCGGCACTGTCGCTAACCGTTGCCATAATCGTGTGGGTACCGGTTGAAAGTGAAGAGGTGCTGAAATTCGCACCGCTGCCGATAGTGCCATCAAGATTTGAGCTCCAGGTCAGCGAAGCCGAGAGGTCGCCGTCTTCAAAATCATCGGCGGTGCCGGTAAAGGTGATTGATTCAAACTCTGCAAACTGACTGCCATTAACAGGGCTGTCGATTAAAACAACCGGAGCTTGATCCGGCACGATATCCGTAACCTGGACATTTCTGAACCAGCTATTATTGCCGTTGGCAGGTGAAGCATCATGGTCATTGACAAATACCAGATACATTCCCGTACCCGTATAATACTGACCTACCGGTATTGTAATATGAACCCAGGTGCCCATATCACTGTTGCTGTAACCCGGACTTACCTGAATAGCCTCGTCCCATGTCTGATTACCGAAGAACTGGAAAATCCGATGATCATTTGTGAGCTCATCATCTTCATCAAAGCCAATGCCATGGATTTCACCCTCCACCGTTGACATGAAATCAAACTCTAAAACTGTATTGGAAGTGACTTCAAAGGTCTGCTCTGTTCGCCGCCAGCAATTACCTTCCAAATGGATAGTATCTCCACCATCTTCAACCGTCACATCTTCCGACTTATCCTGATTAGAATAGGAAATAGTGGAAATTTGAGTGAAATCGAGAGAAGACCCTGTTTCAGGCAGTGTTGTAATGTCAACGATGACACTTTCAGTCAAACCGGCTAAGTTTTGAGCCACCAGTTTCATAGAATAATCTGTGTCTGACTGTAGTCCAACCACAGTTAAATTAACTGCCACATCGGTAAAGCCACTATTAATGGTTTGTATCCCGGATGATTGCCAGCTACCGCCGGAAGTTATCCATTCAACCCAGACATCGGTAGACAAACCGTTAGGATTAACCTCACCGCTACCTGTAGCCGTTGTTAGACCGGGAACAACATTGAAACTGTAAATATCCGGCTGAGACGTTACGGTTATGGTTATAGGTACCACGTTACTGGACAATTCGGTAGTATTGTCGACTGCGTGATAACTATACTGCCCACTGAGACAGGTTGAGCAAGACCAATTGTCGTCAAAGCTTCCAGTCGCGTCAGCGGTTGTAGGTATCGTTGCAATAGTAACACCTGAACTAACAAGATATTGGGTAACTCCACCGTTAGGGGTAAAACTTTCTCCCTGAAAAAAGAAAATGGTTGTGGGAGAGCCGCTGGAAGGAGTTACAGTTACATAAGGATCGACTAGATCCGTAATTGTAAAATTACCAGAAAAGTCTGAATACAGGTCGTCTATCGTTGCAATAGCAATTTGGTAATCGGATCCATTTGGCCAAGCTGGGTCATTTTTTGGAACATTAAATAACAGCCCCGTTGAACCATTCGCAGCCGGTTCACTGGCCGCGACCGTGACATGATAGACACCCCCCTTATACACGTGAATCTTAATATTACCGGCATAATTAAGAGCTGACCACGTGATATGATAATCCGTACCTTTGTAAAGAGTGTCACCTTCAGTGGGAGAAATCACGTTCAAAATCGGTTCAGTTGCTGCTTGTCCGACATTTATCTGACGTGTATAAGAAGACTCTGAGCCTCCAGAGTCAAAAACAGTGAGCTTGGCTGTATAGACTCCAGCAATACTATAAGTGTACAAAGGATTCAGCTCAAATGAATCTGTTGTGCCATCATTATCAAAGTCCCACTCATAAGTGCTGATATCACCAGAAGACCGATCCGTAAACTGAACTGTCAAAGGTGCAGTTCCAGAAACCGGATCGGCACTGAAAGCCGCAGCAAAGCAATTGCCTTGAATCAGGGACATATCTACAGGGTTCAAATAGGTTGGCCAGTTGGCATTAAATGCTGCGTTAGGATCGCCATTCGGTCTCCCGTAAGCATAGGCTATGAAGTTATCATTACTTAACTGCATATGCCCCTG
>JAOZKP010000087.1:0-8753 GCA_029935295.1 bacterium
CAAGGTCGCATAAACGTTATTTTGTCAAGGATAAAGATTTGACCCCCATTACCCCCATTAACATTAACGTGCCCCCAAGATACAACCACTAAAAAAGGCTATGGATTAACTCCATAGCCTTTTTTAGTGGTTGTATCTATATCTAAAAATCTTACATGATCATTTTAACTGATTCGCGGGCCAGGTCCCAGATGTATGCGGGGAAGATTCCCATCTGAAGAACACAGAAAGCGGCGATTGAGAGGGCGGCGATCATGGTTCCGGTCGGGGCCATGATGCTGATTTCGCGTTCCGGGTCTTTGAAATACATCCGGACAATAACGCCGAGATAGTAGTAAAGTGAGATTACACTATTGATTACACCAAAGATTGCCAGCCAGATATAACCGGACTTAATCGCTTCGGAGAAGATGAAGAATTTACCCATGAATCCAGCCGCCGGTGGGATTCCGGCCATCGAGAAGATAAAGATGGTCATCATCAGGCCGAGGAAGGGGTATTTGAAACCAACGCCATCATAGTCGCTGAGGTCGGTATATTCCTGACCATCCTTACCCATTGCCGAGATCACAGCCAACGCGCCGATATTGGCAAAAGCGTAGGCTAAGAGGTAGAAGAGCATCCCGGATCGAGCGAGATCAGTCCCTACAACAAACCCGATCAGCAAGTAACCGGCATGAGCAATACTGGAATAGGCCAGCATCCGTTTGATATCAGTCTGGGCAATGGCCACAAGATTGCCGACTGTCATCGTCAACAGAGCCGCGACCCACATAATTGTTGTCCAGTCCGCCTGAAGCGGGGCGAAGCCGACGAAAAATACACGGACAAGCGCAGCAAAAGCAGCGGCCTTAACACCGGTTGCCATAAATCCGGTAACTACAGTTGGTGCTCCCTCATAAACATCAGGGGTCCACATATGGAACGGAAACATCGCTACTTTAAAACCAAAGCCGACAGTCATCAAAGCCATGCCGCCTAAAACCATCGGGTGATGCAGAGCATCAGGGTTGGCGGTAAAGAAATTCCCGAGTTTGACAATATCGAGGGTGCCGCTGGCACCATAAACCAAAGCAAAACCGAACAGGAGAAATCCTGAAGAGAAAGCTCCTAATAGAAAATATTTAAGCGCTGCTTCAATCGATTTAGAATCATCAGTCTTAAAGCCGGCCAGGACATAGATTGAGATCGACATTGTTTCCAAGGCGACAAAAATCATAATCAGGTTTCCGGCATTGCCCATAAAGGACATCCCGAATGCCGCAAAAAGCATCAGACAGTAGAATTCGCCAACCTTGATATCTTTACAAATCTTTTCATAGTTCATTGAGGCGAGAATCGTCAGGATAGTAACAATACAGACGATCAGCGTAATGAAAAAACCGAAGCCGTCCGCCATCAGCATGCCTGAATAGGCCGACTCATGACTGCCGCGTGAAAGTACGAGAGCGATTAAAGCTGCGAGAACCCCTGCCAGTGACAGTGCGCCAAGGGAGGTCTTCCCTTTACCTTTGGCGAAAACATCGACTAAAAGAACAGTCAACGCCGTCAAAGCCAATATCAGCTGCGGCAGAATCGCCTTAAGGTTAAGTGCCGGGACAACAAAATCCAGCATTTCCATCACTCTCCTCCAAAATTATCTTATAAAAAGTAATAATTGAATACAAATGTATTCAGGGTAAATTATATTTCTAACCGGCCCTATGCTAAAGCCGGAATATCAATCAGACTATCTAAATTGATAAATACTGCTAATTAATCAGTCAGTGTACTTTTGAGATGGCTTTCCGCCATGACCGAGGCCAGCTTGGCCGGACTCCCCTCTTCAACCTGAAGTTCATACATCGCCACTTGCTGGTGGTAGGTCTTCAGGAAATGCTCACAGGAGGCATCCATTTTGTTGATGAAATATCCGGGGAAGAAACCCATGACGAAAACCAGGATGGCCAATGGAAGCAGCGTTACAATTTCACGGGCGTTAAGATCTTTCAAGACCTTATTCTCTTCTTTATCGAGAGGCTGAAACATAACCCGCTGATACATCCACAACATATAGAGTGCGCCGAGAATAGCCCCGGAGGTAGCGAAGACCGCATGAACCGGCATCGAACGGAAAGCTCCGACCAGAATCAAGAATTCACCGACAAAACCATTGGTAC
This sequence comes from bacterium, assembly GCA_029935295.1. GTDB lineage: Bacteria > Desulfobacterota > Anaeroferrophillalia > Anaeroferrophillales > Tharpellaceae > Tharpella. The sequence goes on from JAOZKP010000087.1 coordinate 2,160, forward strand.
CGGGAACCGCGATTGATGAGAGCGTCATAATCATAAAAAAGGTGGCAAAAACCGGCATAACCTTGGCAATTCCGCCAAAATCTTTAATCATCCGCGTATGACGACGCTCATAGAGCATACCGACAATCAAAAAGAGGGCACCGGTGCTGATACCGTGGTTGAGCATCTGGTAAAGACCACCCTCAACGCCCTGCATATTGAAAGCGAAAATTCCCAACATTACATAGCCCAAATGGCTGACACTGGAGTAAGCTACCAACTTTTTCATGTCGGGCTGAATCAAGGCAACCAAGGCACCGTAGATGATTCCAACTACCGCCAACGTAGCTATAATCGGAGTAAACTGATTACTAGCATAAGGAAAAAGCGGGATCGCAAAGCGCATAAAACCATAGGTCCCCATTTTCAAGAGAACACCAGCCAGGATTACACTACCGGCAGTCGGTGCCTGAACATGGGCATCCGGTAACCAGGTATGCAACGGAAACATCGGTACCTTGATGGCAAAGGAGACAAAGAAGGTCAGACAGAGCCAGAACTGGGTCGATACCGGGATATTGAGTTTATAAAGTTCGAGAAGATCAAACGTATAGACACCGGTCAGCTTATGGTTGAAATAATAGAGGAAGAGAATCGACAACAGCATGAATACCGAACCGGCAGCCGTATAGATAAAAAATTTGACAGCAGCATAAATGCGGTTATCACCACCCCAGACGCCGATTAGAAAATACATCGGAATCAGCATCAATTCCCAGAAGATATAGAAGAGGATAAGATCAAGAGAAACTAGAGCCCCGAGCATGGCCGTCTCCAGCAGGAGAAGACAGATCATGAACTCTTTGACTCGTTTCTGAATATAGGTCCAAGAGCACAGAACACAGATCGGGGTCAAGAAGGTAGTCAACATGAATATCCAGAGACTGATACCGTCGAGACCGATAAAATAACTTAGGCCGGCACTTTTAACCCAGGCATAACGTTCTACAAACTGCATATCTGCGGTGCCACTCTGAAATGCAAAAATAAGCGGCAAGGAGATAAAGAACTCAATCATGGCAAAAACCATGGCTGTGCCTCGAATTGTATCTTTCGCTTCTTTATCGATAAACATCAGGATCAAAGCCCCGAAGATCGGAAAGAAGGTCACAAGGCTGATTATCGGAAAACCTAGTTCATTCATCTATCGCTCTCCCTGCAGTAGCTGTGTATGGTCTATGGGATTTATAATTTATCTAAAATTAAAGTTTCAGGTGTTACAGTAAATGCTTAAAGTGCTTTCAGGAAATAGTATGCGAGCAATACAACCGTCCCGAAAACCACTGAGACCGCATAACTCTGCACATAACCGGACTGCATGTAACGGACTGCGGAACTGCCCCAGCCGACGATCCGGGCTACACCGTTGACAATGAAGTCAACGACTCCGACATCAATTCCTTTCCAGAGGAAGTAACTGAATCCGCGTAAAGGGGAAATAATAACCACATCATAAAGTTCGTCAATGTACCATTTGTTAAGCAGAAGACGATGGATAAAAGCATATTTTTCTGCCAGAGCTACCGGAATTTCGCGTTTAACAATGTAGAACATATACGCAACAAAGATACCGAAACCGGCAATCGCGACTGAAACTGCCATCAATGTATACTCAACCCACATCGGCGGATGATGCGCCCCGTGATGAGCGCCGGCTGCGGCATGTCCGACAACAGCATGTCCGGCTTCAGCCGCATGCCCAGCAGCGGCAAGAACCGCATGGCCAGCTACGTGTGCGGCCTGATGCGCCCCATGGGCAACCGCAGTCGTCGCATCCTGGAGAATTTTACCGTCACCAAGCCCCATAATCGGCTCTAAGAAATGCTCGAACAGGTTACTGCCGCCTAATGCATGCGGGACTCCGAGATAACCACCAAATGCCGCCAGCACAGCCAGCACCATCAGCGGCACCGTCATGGTAAACGGTGATTCATGGATATGCTCGGTAGCATCTCCGGCCCGGCAATCATTAAAGAAGGTCATGAACAGCAAACGGAACATATAGAATGCAGTCATACCCGCCGCAACCGCGCCGATCAACCAGAGCAGCCAATGGCCCTGAGGACTACTGTACGCTTTCCAGAGAATCTCATCCTTACTGAAAAATCCGGAGAAGCCGGGAATCCCGGAAATCGCGAGACAACCAACCAGAAAGGTCCAGAAAGTAATCGGGGTTTTGCTCTTCAAACCACCCATATTCCGCATATCCTGCGCGTCATCATGGGAATGCACTTTATGATAGGCATGATGCATAGAATGGATAACCGCACCCGAACCTAAAAACATTAAAGCTTTGAAGAAAGCGTGAGTTAGAACATGAAACATACCAGCTGCGAATGCCCCGACACCGAGAGCAAGAAACATATAGCCAAGCTGACTTACTGTCGAATAAGCGAGAACCTTTTTGATATCATTCTGTACCAAGCCAATTGAAGCAGCAAACAAAGCGGTCAAAGCTCCAACAGTAGCCACAACTCCCATTGCCAAGGGTGACATTGAAAACAGAATATTCGAACGGGAAATCATATAGACACCCGAAGTTACCATGGTTGCGGCATGGATCAAAGCACTGACCGGAGTCGGGCCTGCCATCGCATCCGGCAACCAGACGTAGAGTGGAATCTGGGCTGACTTAGCAGTACAACCAATAAAGAAGAGAATACAGATAGCCGTTGCCTGACTGGTGGAGAGATAATGAACGTTACTGAATACTTCATTAAACTGCAAACTCCAGACCCCATGTTCGCCGAGTCCGGTAAAAAGCAGAAACATCCCGATCAGGAAAGCAAAGTCACCGACCCGGTTGGTAATGAATGCCTTCTTACCGGCAATCGCATTGGCTTCATCATCAAACCAAAAACCGATCAGCAGGTAAGAACATAAGCCAACCCCTTCCCAACCAAGAAACATCAAAAGATAGTTATTGGCAAGAATCAGGTTGATCATCGCAAACATAAAGAGATTCAAGTAGACAAAAAAGCGGTAGTAACGGCCCGGATCACCATCCATATAGCCGATTGAGTAGACGTGAATAAGAAAACCGATGCCGATAACAAACATCGCCATCATCATTGACAGCGGATCAATCTGATAGGCGACATAGGTCTGGAGCACGCCGCTGTTGATCCAGGAGAAACAGGTTACCTGATAGAAACGTTCGGCCGCCGGCAATTGCAGCAACTGATAGAAAATCGTACAGGTGACGATAAAGGAGAGGGCAATCACACCGCAGGCTATCCAGTGGATCAAATCTTTATTGATCGCTTCTATACGGCGTCCAAGTATACCGTTAATCAAGACGCCGATGGCCGGAAAGACCGGTACCAACCAGATATAATCGAACATTCCTCTATCTCCTTAAAAATCCAAAAACGTTATCTCTAAGATATTAAGTGTTCTTAGAAACAAATTTATTTAATACGTTCAGGGTTAGTGCAAATCCCAAAAATTACGAAATATCACTTACCACTTTAAGAGATTAAATTTATCCAGGTCAATGCTGCCCTGCTTTCGATACATAAGCAGAAAAATTGCCAGACCAACTGCGGCTTCAGCTGCAGCCACTGCCATAACAAAAATCACCATAAAGATGCCGTCAAGCGAGTGATTTGCAGTGCTGAACGTCACAAAAGCAATGCTGACTCCTGCAAGCATAATTTCGATACACATAAAAACCACTATCGCATTGCGGCGACAAATCGCACCTGCAGCCCCGATAATAAAAAGAGCCACCGAAAGTGCTAAATATATACTTTGATTTTCAATCATCACCTTTCCCCCTTACCTTTCACGTTTAGCCAGAACCACGGCGCCAACAACGCCCGCAGTCAGGAGAATGGAAACAACTTCAAACGGCAACAGATAGTCTGAAAAGAGAAAATTCGAGATCACTGCCATACGACCATAGGTTGCCACCAGTTTATCAGTAACCGGCCCCTGAATGGCAGTCAGATTTTGCCCCAGGCTAACCAGCATTAGCTCAAGAAAAAGAACAATCAGGGCCCCGATACCTATCACTTTAGATATTTTGGATGCCGTCTTAACCTTTGAGTCATGGCGAAGATTCAACATCATGATGGCGTAGACAATAAACATCATAATTGCTCCGGCATAGACAATAACCTGGAGCATTGCCAAAAACTGCGCATGCAGAAGCACATAAACCACTGCAATCATAAAAAAGGATAGAACCATCCACAAAGCACTGTGCAAGGTTGAGCGAGCAAAGATAACCAGCAACGAGGCGATGACCGCCACTCCGCCGCATATCAATAAAAATACCAGTTCCATCAATCTACTCCCACTATTTGCCGTTGAAGATATATTTTTCCGGGTTTTTCAGTTTTTCTATATCAAAAATAAAGTCTTTCCGTTCATAATCAACGAAATCGTATACCTTGGTCAACTCAATTGCATCTTTAGGACAGGCTTCTTGACAAAAACCGCAAAAGATACAACGCAACTCGTCGATCACGAACTCTTTCGGGTAACGAGTTTTTCCGGCTTCTTCATAAGGTACAATCGTAATCGCCTGAGGCGGACAGATCTTGGCGCAAAGGCCGCAGGCAACGCATTTCAAGGCACCTTTTTCATCTACCTTCAGACGATGTAGCCCCCGCCAACGATCACTGACCTCACGACGTTCGGTCGGATACTTAATCGTGATCGGCTTACTGAAAAAGTTCTTCAGAGTATAGCCCAACCCTTTAAGAATCGGAGTTATGTATTTACCGGTCGGGCGCCGATCGGTAATGTTGAGTACGTAATCTTTATCTGCCATGTTATCCTCGTCTATCGTCTACTGTTACTTTTTCAAACCAGTCAAGCAAACAGATTCTAAATTTACATATTAAAGACTAACATCCAAAGCCCGGTCAGAAGAATATTCAAGAGACCGAAGGGAAGGAGAATTTTCCAACCGAAACTCATCACCTGATCATAACGCAGTCGGGGAAAAGTCGAACGTTCCCAAACACAGAAGAAGATAATGGCAAAACTTTTGAGGAAAAACCAGTGCGGCCCATCAACAAACGGACCATGCCAACCGCCAAGAAAGAGCGTTGTTACGAGTGCAGCAAAGACAAACATATGACAGTATTCTGCCATAAAAAAGAGTGCAAATTTCATCGAGCTGTATTCAACATTGAATCCACAGGCGAGTTCAGCCTCAGCTTCCGGCATATCAAACGGTGTCCGGTTGAGCTCGGCCAAACCACAAATAATAAAAAGTACAAAAGCAAACGGCTGCTTAACAATATTCCAGAGCCCGGTCTGCGAGTTGACGATATCAATCAGGCTTAAAGAGCCACTAACCATGACTACAGCGATAACTGCCAGCGCCAGAGAGAGTTCATAACTAATCATCTGGGCCGATCCACGCAGGCCGCCGATAACCCCATATTTGTTACCTGAAGACCAACCGCCCAAGATACCACCGTAAGAACCGATCGTTGAGATTCCTAAAACAAAGAGAATACCAACGTCAAGATCCGTCAAATAGAGAGTGATCTCACGCCCGAACAGGGTAATTTTGTCACCAAACGGAACGATAACAATCAAAGTGACTGAAGCACCGATGCTGATGATCGGGGCCAAGAGAAAAAGCGGCTTGTCAGCATTATCGGGGATCAGTTCTTCTTTAAAAAAACCCTTGATACCATCAGCAATCGGCTGCAGTAGCCCGTGAAAACCGACCCGAAGCGGGCCGTGCCGCAACTGAACATGACCTAAAACTTTACGCTCGATCCAAGTCGAATAAGCCACTATCAGTAAGCTAACAGCGAAAGCCACTAACGTTTTGATTATTAAAATGGTCATATATTCCAGCATCCGTCATACCTCTTCAAACGGTGAAAACAGTTCTAAATATTGTGACAAATTAAGCTTAAATTAAGCTTTCTCAACTTTAATCGCGCAAACTTTATATTCCGGAATCTTAGCAACCGGATCAAGAGCGGCGTTGGTCAGGCGGTTAACTGCAATTTCATGGAAATGGAAGGGCACAAAAACAACCCCGGCAGCCGGCCGATCACTGAGCATCGCTTTAACCTCAATCGAACCCCGACGGGAAGTAATTTTCAGAAGATCATCCGCTTCTACCCCCAGACGGGCAGCATCTTCAGGATTGATCTCAGCTTTAATTTCAGGATGTACCTTATTTAGGCCTTCACCTTTACGAGTCATTGTTCCGGTATGAAAATGGGACAAAACGCGACCGGTCGAAAGGACAAAAGGATATTCTTGATCACAAAGTTCCGCTGGCGGCTGATGATCAATCGCAAAAAAGAGACCTTTACCACGAGCAAATTTATCAACATGAAGAATCGGTGTCCCCGGATGTTCAACATCAGGACAAGGCCAGGCCAAGCCGCCATTTTCCAGCCGCTCATAGGTGATTCCACCATAACTCGGGGTCACGTCATTGATCTCTTTCATTATATCGGCAGCCGTATCGTATTTCATCTCATAACCCATGCGGGTTGAGAGCTGAGCAATAATGTCGCTGTCTGCAAGAGCATCACCGGCAATAGTCAGAGCTTTACGAATCCGCTGGAC
>JAOZKP010000087.1:8853-10372 GCA_029935295.1 bacterium
CCGGTGTAGACATTCGGCAGACCACCCATATCACAGGCACCCTGAACATTGTTCTGACCACGCAGCGGATTAACCCCGCCACCGGCCACACCCATATTACCACAAAGCATTGCCAGGTTACCTAATGACTTAACATTATCAGTACCGCAGCTATGCTGGGTGATACCCATCGCATAGAGAATTGAAGCCGGAGCCGCCTGGCCGTAAAGTTTGGCTGCAGCATAGAGCTCAGCTTCAGTCAGACCAGTAATCCCGGAAACATATTCAGGCGTAAATTTTTCCAGATTGGCCGCAAACTCGTCGAAGCCTTCACAGCGTTCGTCGATATAATCCTGCGCCGCCCAACCCTCTTTAATAATAATGTGCATCAAGCCGTTAATCCAGGCAATATCGGTGCCCGGTTTTGGCTGCAGATAGAGTTCGGCATAATCAACCAGATCGATCCTGCGGGGATCAATTACGAGAATCTTGGTTCCGTGTTTAAGCACGGCTTCTTTCAGATAATTTGCAAAAATCGGATGATTTTCAGTAGTATTGGTACCGGTTACGAGAACAGTCTCAGATTTCAAGACGTCAGCAATCGGGTTGGTCATTGCGCCACTTCCAAATGTTGCAGCCAGTCCGGCCACAGTTGAGGAGTGTCAGAGCCTGGCGCAGTGATCGACATTATTGGTTCCAATCGCCGCGCGCATAAATTTTTGAAATAGGTAATTCTCTTCGTTACTGCAACGGGCTGATGTCAGACCGACAATCGCCCCGGGACCATGTTCTTCCTTAATTGCGGAAAACTTATCCACAACCAGAGTCAGAGCTTCGTCCCAGCTGGCTTCCTGGAGCTTACCGTTCTTTCTAATCAATGGGGTTGTCAGGCGTTCATCACTATTGATAAACTCGTAACCAAAACGCCCTTTAACACAAAGGCTGCCCTGATTGACTCCAACGCCTTCGCGAGCGGTCACGGCAATAACCCGATTATTTTGCACGTTGAGTTCAAGCTGACAGCCGCAACCACAATATGTACAAGTCGTCGGCACCCGCTCAATCAACCAGGTACGGCCTTTATAACGACTTAAATCTTCAGTCAGAGCTCCGGTCGGGCAGACTTGCAGACACTCTCCACAAGACTCACATTTATCCTGATCGACTACCACAACCTGGGCTCCATAACCGTCACCTTTCACAGTGATGGCTCCGACTCCCTTAATCTCTTGACAGGCGGTGACACAACGCAGACACATGATACAACGATCCGGCCAGTAACGAATCAATGGAGTCGCGTAGCTGGAATCGCGTTCAATCTTGGCCGCACTGAATTCAACCTGGTCAATACCATGAGAATAGACCAGATCCTGAAGCAGGCATTCACCACCTTTGTCACAAACCGGACAATCAAGCGGGTGATTTACGAGAATCAATTTCAGCGAATCCTGACGTATACGAGTCAGCCTCTCTGAATTTGTGGTTACCTCGATACCATCTTCAACCGGAGTTGTGCACGCCGCCATGGGGTGCGTAAACC
>JAOZKP010000335.1 GCA_029935295.1 bacterium
AAACTGAAACCTGACAAGAAGGTTGTAGTTTTTTGCCAGCCAATGTATTATAGTTAAAAGTGTATTCTAACCCGCAATAGCGACCGTCTCTTTTTCAAAAATTTTCAGGTATCACTGTCATGAAAAAATCTATCTACTTCGCTATCTTCATTTTAATTATCATTCTCTTAATAATCCCGGCAACAACCACTTTTGCGGATGGAGATTTCACATTCAACCCTTCGCTTGAATTTCGCGGCGAATATGATGACAACATAAATTTTGACAATAAAAATGAAATAAGTGGCTGGCTCGGAGTTTTCATACCATCATTAAAGGCCCGGTGGCAGACCCCGCGCCTGAACGTTAACGGTAGTGCCGCTGCTGAAATCAGGCGCTTTACCAGTGAAACCCAGTTTGATGATGAATACCAGCGTTACAAGATCGACACATCATACCAGCTTCTTGAACGGTTAAACATTGAAGCCGGAGCTTCCTACACCAAAGACTCAACCCTCGATTCAGAACTTGAAGAGACCGGCATTGTTGAAAATCTCTACGGTCGCGACCGCTACACTTTAAGTACCGGCGTTCACTATCAGCTTGGAGAAAGGGTTGCAACCAACCTCAACTACAACTACGGCGACACCAGCTACGACAGCCCGTTTAATTCAGATTACAACTCCCACAGTGTTGTCGGCAGTATCAGTTACCTGTTTCGCAATCAGCGTGACCAAGTATTTCTACAGCCATCATATTACTATTATGAATCGGATAACAACAAAGTCAATAATTACGAATTCAGTCTGGGCTGGAACCGCGCTTTGAGCGAAACTCTGAACCTCTCCTGCTATGTGGGTTGCCGCTACACGGACTCTGAATATTTTTACGATATTTACGTCCCCGTTTTTGATCCGGAACATGGCATTATCTGGCAAAAAAGAAAAATAAGTGCCAACGAAACTGACTTCGGCGGCACCGCTGACATGTCATTGAGCGGCAAAACTGAAACCTTAACTTATAAAATTGCCTACAACCGTGACTTAAGCTACACTTCTGATGGCAACCCGATTGACCGCGACAAATTTACCGGCTCAATCGGATGGAGAATTACTGAACGCTTGAGATCGGGCTTTGACTGCGGCCTCTATTTCTCCAAGGCCAATGACGATTTCAGCAATGAAGACAGCACCTATTTCTACCTTCACCCCCATCTTTCGTACAGGCTCTACAAAAACCATCACCTGCAACTGCACTATCGTTATGCTCGAACTAAAGATGACACACTGAAGGAAAACGACACCTATGATCGCAGCCGGGTCTGGTTGGCATTGGTTTTAAATTTCCCTAAACTCCTTGATTAGATATTAATCTCGAAATTTCAATTTTTTGAGGAGATAAAATGAAGAAAATCATACTTCTCATCTCTCTGCTCCTGCTGCTTATTTCCGGCACTCCCGGTTTTTCTCAAAATGGCGAAACCAGCATAACCAGCAACCTCCCGGAAGGTGTCAGTGGCACCATTACCGTCGACCAGATGCTACCAACTTCATCCCGACCGGATCAGGCACTGCGCCAGAGCTCATGGCAGTTCCATAACCCCAAAATCGGCTCACTCCTAAACCAAAAACTAAATCAGTCTCTTTCAACATACAAGCAGAGATCAGGAATTGGACCGGATGCTAACAAAACGCTGGGCAGCGTGCACCCGGAATCTATTTGTGTCCAGATCAAATGTACAACCGGATCTCAAAAAACTCCTGCCAAAGAGACCAGTGACCATATCAGAAAAAAAATTGAAGAAGCGGGCGGCAGTGTAACCGGCTATAACCGCAACCAGACTACAATCCAGGCTCTGATACCGCTAACTGCAGCAAACTCTCTGGCAGACTTGTCCGAAGTCAGTTTAATCCAACTACCAAGTCCGGCCATTCCTTTCGGAAACTACACTACCGAAGCCCTTGATGACATAAATGCTGACAATTGGCATAACGTCGGGATTTATGGACAGAACACCAAAATCGGAATCATTGACGTCGGATTTGAAGGTTACAATGCCTTAAAAGGCATTGATCTGCCGTCAACAATAGTTGCAAAAAACTTTGTTGACGGGGAATCTGACAGCCAACTTGAAAGTTATTCTAAACACGGTACCGCCTGCGCTGAAGTAGTCTATGACGTTGCTCCAGGCGCAACTATGTATCTGGCAAAGATTTATACTAATATCGACCTACAGGAAGCCGCCAGCTGGATGCAGGTCAACAATGTTGATATTATTTCCACATCTCTGGGCTTTTACAATCTGACTCCGGGTGACGGAACCGGAGGACTTGCCGACACTGTCGCCCAAGCCGACAGCGCCGGGATTCTCTGGGTCACAGCAGCCGGCAATGACCGGCTGCGCCACTGGGGAGGACTTTTCTCTGACCCTAATGGCAACGGCATGCATAATTTTAACAGCGATCAGGAAATAAATTTTTTTGGCCCCGGAGATGGCTCTGCTTATCTAGTTGAATCCGGCCATAAATACAGTATTTTCGCCCGCTGGTCTGACTGGAATGTTGTTGACCAGGATTACGACATTTACGTCTACCGCTGGAACGGCAGCGACTGGGGCAGTCCGATTGCCAGCAGTGTCAACCTGCAGGATGGATCTTCGGGACAGGTCCCAACCGAGGTCGCCGAATTCACTACCTCAGGTGAGTCTACGGCCTACGGCTTTATCATCTACCACTCTTTCGCAGTAAACCGGGAGGTAAACTTTGAAATATTCCTTCCCTATGCTCCACGTCTTGATGAAATAACCGACAACCGAAGCCTTGCCAATCTCGCAGATGCACCCAGGGCCACAACTGTAAGTGCTATGGAGGTCAACACACATGATGATGTTATGGATTACAGTTCTATGGGGCCAACCAATGGTCCCGGCGGCACCATGACCGGCGGCATCAATAAACCCGACATCACTTCATACACCAATGTCTCTTCGAACAGTTATGGACCTTTAGGATTTTCTGGAACATCCGCCGCAACCCCGCATGTTGCCGGAACAGCTGCTCTTATTCTTTCGCGAAACCTATCCTTCACCCCGGGCCAACTCCAAACTTCTCTGAAAAATCAGGCGATAGATATTGGTACTTCAGGTTTCGATTTTACAACCGGGTGGGGGCGGCTTCATTTAGACGATCAA
>JAOZKP010000088.1:0-5827 GCA_029935295.1 bacterium
TAAATTTCGTTTCGCGATTGATCGCGGCGGCACTTTTACCGATGTCTATGCCGAGGTTCCGGGTGAATCCGGGGTTATGGTGGTTAAACTTCTTTCGGAAGATCCGAAGAATTATCCGGATGCGCCGCGTGAGGGGATTCGGCGGATTATGTCTGAGGTTTTGGGCCGGGATTTTGCCGATATCGAACTGCCGACCGAAAAGATCGAATGGATTCGCATGGGGACAACGGTCGCGACCAACGCTCTTTTGGAGCGTCAGGGTGCCCGTTCGGTTTTGTTGGTAACTGAGGGTTTTCGCGACATTCTCCAGATTGGCAATCAGGATCGGCCCCGATTGTTCGACTTGGAGATAAAAAAACCGGAACTGCTTTACGAAGAGGTAGTTGAGGTCGGTGAGCGGCTTAGGCTTTTGCAGAAAGGTGAAGATCCGCAAAGTTTACGGGCCGCAGGTAGGAGAGTAGTCAGCGGGGTTACCGGTGAGTTGTTTGTTGTCCTGAAAGAACCGGATGTCGAGCGCCTCCGGGCTGAGCTTAAACGTCTTAAAGATCGGGGGATTGAGAGTCTGGCCGTGGCGTTGATGCACGCCTATGCTTGGCCCGAGCATGAACTTTTGTTGGGAAAACTGGCCCAGGAAGCCGGGTTTACACAAATTTCGCTTTCATCCCAGGTCATGGCCATGGTTAAACTGGTGCCACGCGGTGATACGGCAATGGTTGATGCCTATTTGACGCCGCATATCCAGACCTATCTTAAAAGTTTTCGCGAAGGATTCAAAGATAATCTTAGTGGTTGCAATCTGCAGTTTATGCGTTCCGACGGCGGTTTGACCGCAGCTGAAAATTTCAGCGGCAGCCGGGCGATTCTTTCGGGGCCAGCCGGTGGTGTTGTCGGCTATGCCCGGACCGCGGCAGCGGTTGACAGCAGTGCGGCCACAGCGGAGCAAAATAAAATCCAGGTCATCGGCTTCGATATGGGCGGCACTTCAACCGATGTCTCCCGTTTTGGCGGAGAGTACGAACTGGTTCACGAAACTGAAACCGCAGGTGTTCGGGTGCAGGCGCCGCAGCTTCATATCAAGACGGTTGCCGCCGGCGGTGGGTCGCGGCTTTTTTATGTTAACGGCATGTTCAAGGTCGGGCCCGAGTCGGCCGGGGCCCATCCCGGCCCGGTCTGTTATCGTAAAGGCGGTGATCTCGCGATTACCGATGCCAATCTGGTTTTGGGCCGACTGCAGGCCGATGATTTTCCTCATATTTTCGGGCCGAATGAGGATCTGCCTTTAGATCTTGCGGCGGCCCGGGCCGCGTTTGCCGTACTGACCGACGAGATTAATGCCGATTATGTTCGGCGCGGGCGCCAGCCTATGAGTTTGGAGGAGGTTGCTTTCGGTTTTATCGAGGTCGCCAACGCGGCGATGGCGCGGCCGATTCGCGAGATTTCGGTCCTACGCGGCTTTGATATTAAAGAGCATACTTTAGCCACTTTCGGCGGGGCCGGGCCCCAGCATGCGGTGGCGATGGCCCGCAGTTTGGGCATCGGCCGGATTTTTATTCATCGTTATGCCGGAATTTTATCGGCTTACGGTATGGGCCTTGCTGATGTTGTGGTTGAACGCCAGAGGCCTGCGGCCGGGAGTTTAACCCGCGAGAGTTTAAACGTATTTGCCGAAACCCTGCTGCAACTCTGTCGGGAGGCTGAAGCCGAGCTTACAAGTCAGGGTTTTGCGGCGGATAAAATAAGTACTACCTGCTATCTTAACCTGCGTTATCAGGGCACTGACACCGCTTTAATGGTGGCGGCTCCGGAGCTTGAAGTCAAAGATTTTGATTTTGCCGGAAACTTTGCCAAACTCTATCAGCGGGAGTTCGGTTTCACCTTGCAGCGGCGGGAGATTGTCGTCGATAATTTAAGGGTTCGGGCTGTGGCTTGCAGTGCCGGTTTGCAAAGCCGTAAATTGGCCCCGTCGGTTTCCGCAGCGGTGTTAGAGCGGAGCGTTTCAACCTATTTTGCCAGCGGCTGGCTTGAGACCCCGGTTTATCGGTTGGAAAAACTCAGCTTCGGCCATAATATCAACGGCCCGGCTCTAATTATGCACGATACGGCCACAATTCTGGTTGAGCCCGGAGCAAAAGCTGAGATTACCGCATCCGGCGATATTGTGATTGAGGTCGGCCGGGACAAAAATGCGGCGGCGGCGCTGGAGCTTGATCCGGTGCAGCTTTCGATTTTCAGCAATCTTTTTATGTCGATTGCCGAACAGATGGGCCGCACTCTGCAGAAAACCGCAATTTCAACCAATATCAAGGAGCGGCTTGATTTCTCTTGTGCTCTTTTTGATGCTAATGGCGATCTGATTGCCAACGCTCCCCATCTGCCGGTTCATCTCGGATCGATGAGTGAAGCGGTTAAAGCCCAGATCAGATTGAATCAGGGGCAGTTCAGTGTCGGTGAGGTTTTGGTTGCCAATCATCCGGCCGCCGGAGGTTCTCATCTGCCAGATATTACGGTCATCACCCCGGTATTCAAAGATGATAAGGTGATTTTCTTTGTTGCCAGCCGCGGCCATCACGCCGATATCGGCGGCATATCGCCCGGCTCGATGCCACCGTTTTCCCGTTCACTGCGGGAGGAGGGGGCCGCAATCAGCTCATTCAAACTGGTGCAGGGCGGGGTTTTTCAGGAGGAGGGCATCACCCGGCTGCTGCTTGCCCCGGCAGAGTTAAACCAGGTTCCGGGTGCGCCTGAAATCAGCGGCAGCCGCTGCCTGGCGGACAACCTCTCCGATCTTAAAGCTCAGGTTTCCGCGAATCAGAAAGGCATTGATTTGGTTTTAGAGATGGTTGAGCACTACTCTTTAGCGGTGGTGCAAGCCTATATGGGCTACGTTCAGGATAGTGCCGAACAAGCAGTGCGCCGTGTTTTAAAAGATTTAGCTCTAAGTGTGAATGAAAAATCGCAAACCAACTTCAGCCAAGCTGTGATCCGGGCCGAAGATTTTATGGATGACGGTACCCGGATTGCTCTTGAATTGACTATTGACTGCGCCACCGGCGGGGCTAAGTTCGATTTCTCGGGTACCGGGCTTCAGGTATGGGGTAATACCAATGCTCCGCTGGCAGTAACAAAATCGGCAATTTTATATTCGCTGCGCTGCCTTATTAAAGAGGAATTGCCGTTAAATCACGGGGTGCTGGTACCGATTGAGATTAAGGTTGAATCGGGATCACTGCTTGATCCCGATCCCGAGGCCGCCGTTGTCGGTGGTAACGTTTTAACCTCGCAGCGGGTGGTCGATGTTATCTTGAAAGCCTTTGGTGTCGCCGCCGCTTCCCAGGGCTGTATGAATAATCTGACGTTCGGGAACGAGAATTTCGGTTATTATGAAACTATCGGCGGCGGGGCCGGGGCCGGGCCGGAGTGGGCCGGGCAGTCCGGCGTCCACACCCATATGACCAATACCCGGATTACCGACCCGGAGATTCTTGAACGCCGCTATCCGGTACTTCTGCGCCAATTTTCGCTACGTCGCAACTCCGGCGGCAAGGGCCGCAATCCCGGTGGAGAAGGGCTTATTCGCGAGATTGAATTTCTGGCGCCACTTAATGCCGCAATCCTTTCCGAACGCCGGGTTTTTGCCCCCTACGGTCTTAACGGTGGCGGTGACGGAGCCCGGGGCGAAAATATTTTCATCCGGGCTGACGGCCGCAGAGTTAACCTTGGTGGCAAAAATGAGATTAAAGCTGCTTCCGGCGATCGTCTTCGGGTAAAAACCCCGGGTGGTGGAGGTTATGGGTTAAGTTAGAGTAGTATTTTTTTGAGTTTTCACTTAAAATGTTTTGCCACAGACCCACACAGACAACATTTCTAAATGTCTCGATGTGGGGACAGACCTTTAGTTCTGTCCCCGTGCGAAGCACCCAAGGGCACAAGACAGGGCAAAGCAAAGTTCGCCGCTTTTTGTGGCAGCGTTAAGCGTTAAGGGCAGCTTTAAGTTTAAGAGGTAGCTTTTTTGCAAATATCCGTTAACGAATTAGAGGCTCAGCTTAACATACGGCATACACCGGAAGTTCAGCAGAAAATCAAAAAAAGCCGCATTGGCATCGCCGGGGTCGGCGGCCTGGGTTCCAATGTTGCGGTTGCCCTGGCCCGGATTGGCATTGGTAAGCTGGTGGTTGCCGATTTTGACCTGGTTGAGCCCTCTAACCTCAATCGTCAGTATTACTTTATCGATCAGATCGGGATGCCTAAAGTTTTGGCTTTGCAGGAGACTGTCAAGCGGATTAATCCCGGGGTTGATTTCAGAGCAGTTCATGAAAAAATTACCCCGGCTAACCTGAAAAAATATTTTCCCGGCTTGGATATTTTGGTAGAAGCCTTTGACGATGCCGACCAGAAAGCTATGCTTATTAGTCATTTCCTGCGGGAGTTTCCGCAGATTCCGTTAGTTGCCGCTTCCGGCATGGCCGGATTTGCGTCCGCAAATATGATTGTGACTCGGAAAGTCGCGAACAACCTCTATCTCTGCGGCGACGGCGTCACTGACGCCCGGCCGGGCCAGGGCCTGATGGCGCCCCGGGTCGGAATTGCCGCCCATCACCAGGCCAATGCCGTTTTACGGCTGCTTTTAGGTGAAGACCCTGAATAATGGTAAATTATTATGAATCTAACAGTTAATGGTCAGCGTAAAAATTTTTCCGCACCGCTTAACGTGGAACAACTCCTGACTTTTTTGAAACTTAAACACGATCAGGTGGTGGTTGAATTAAACCGCGAGATTCTGATTGCTGATAAATATGTTGACATTCAGTTGAATGACGACGATACTTTAGAGGTAATCCAATTTGTCGGTGGCGGTTGAGACAAGTCGGGGATATAATCTGAAATTTTTAAGGATACTATTATGGATAAACTGATAATTGCCGGGCGCTCATTTGATTCACGTCTGTTGGCCGGGACCGGTAAATTTGCCTCGAATCAGGCGATGGTGGCAGCGTTGGAGAGCTCCGGTTGTGAAATTGTTACGGTTGCCTTGCGCCGGGTTGACATCGATAATCCGGAGGATTCATTGCTCTCACATATCGATCGGGAGCGTTATCTTTTGTTGCCGAATACCAGTGGCGCCCGCAATGCCGAAGAGGCTGTGCGTCTCGCCCGTCTCGCCCGGGCCGCCGGTTGTGAACCCTGGATTAAGCTTGAAGTAACCCCGGATCCTTATTACCTGTTGCCGGATCCAATTGAAACCTTGAAGGCGGCTGAAATTCTGGTCAAAGATGGTTTTGTCGTACTGCCCTATATGCCGGCCGATCCGGTGTTGGCAAAACATCTGCAGGAGGCAGGCGTCGCCACGGTCATGCCTTTAGGCTCACCGATCGGTAGCAACCGGGGGGTGCGCACCCGTGATCATATCAGCATCATCATTGAACAGGCAACGGTGCCGGTTGTGGTTGATGCCGGTCTCGGGGCGCCGTCGCATGCGGCGGAAGCGATGGAGATGGGGGCCGATGCGGTTCTGGTCAATACCGCGCTGGCGGATACTGCCGATCCGGCGGCAATGGGTCGAGCTTTCAAGAAAGGGGTCGAAGCTGGCCGTGAAGCCTATCTTGCAGGCTTGGGGCCGCAGCGAAATCAGGCTCAGGCCTCAAGCCCGCTGACTGGATTTTTAAGGGATAATTGATGACTTTTCTTAACCAACTCCAGCAATATCCGGCGTCGGAACTGCGGCAGCAGATTATTTCTGCGACAGTCACAGAGATTGACCGGGCCCTTTTGCGGCCGCGATTAAGTATGGCTGATTTTGCGGCGCTGTTATCTCCGAATATCAATGATT
>JAOZKP010000088.1:5927-7945 GCA_029935295.1 bacterium
TTGCCGGAATTGATTATCTCGAAAAGGCGGTAAAAATTATTAAACCGCACTGCGGTTCAATCTCGATTGAAGTCTTTCCGATGGATAAGGAGGGCTATGTCCGGTTAGTGAAGGCCGGGGTTGATGGCCTGACGATCTATCAGGAAACTTACGATTCTGAATTATACCGTGAGCTGCACCCTTATGGCCCCAAGAGTAATTATGAATTTCGCTTGCAAGCTCCGGAGTCCGGCGGGGAAGCCGGTTTGCGCCGAATCGGAGTCGGTGCCCTTTTGGGTTTAGGTGACTGTCTGACCGATGTTTTTTATACCGGCCTGCACGCTCTCTATCTTGCCCGCCGCTTCTGGCGAACTCAGATTACGATATCCTTTCCCCGAATCTGTCCGTCTGAGGGCGGCTTTAAACCTATGAGTCTGGTTTCTGATCGTCAGCTGACTCAATTTATCTGCGCTTTGCGCCTGTTGATTCCCGATGCCGGACTTATCCTTTCTACGCGTGAAAGTGAAGAGCTGCGTAACCATCTTCTGCCGCTGGGGATTACCCAGATGAGTGCCGGTTCCTGCACCGCTCCCGGCGGTTACGGCGACGGCAGTGACGAAGGTCAGCAGTTTTCAATCAGTGATCACCGGAGCCCTGATGAAATTGCCCGGCTGATCTCAGCCTGCGGTTACGAAGCCGTTTGGAAGGACTGGGACAACGCCTTTTTAGAAACCGATAACCGCTGACCTGGATCGGGGGAAATGGTTATAGTGGAATGTGAAGGTCTAAAATTATGCTTCCTGTAGGGGGTTTTCTATGTTGCTAAAAAATCGTGAATCTGTGAAGGCCCAGTCGTTTGGTGAGTCGGTGATTCGGGGTATGACGCGGCTTTGTCGGGAATATGGCGGGGTTAATCTGAGTCAGGGATTTCCCGATTTTCCCGCTCCACTTGCGATTAAAGAGGCCGCCTGTAGAGCGGTTATGGCGGATGTGAATCAGTATGCGGTTACCTGGGGCGCACCGGCGCTGCGGGCCGCGATTGTCGCCAAGACCCGGGCTTTTTATGGGTTGGAGATTGACGGCGAAACCGAGATTACGGTTACCTGCGGAGCCACCGAAGCGATGATTTCAGCCCTGCTGGCAACGGTTGATCCCGGGGATGAGGTGATCATCTTTGCCCCGTTTTATGAAAATTACGGCCCCGATGCGATTATCTGCGGTGCGGTTCCCCGTTATGTTGAGCTTCAGGCTCCGGACTGGAGT
Source organism: bacterium (assembly GCA_029935295.1). GTDB lineage: Bacteria > Desulfobacterota > Anaeroferrophillalia > Anaeroferrophillales > Tharpellaceae > Tharpella. The sequence goes on from JAOZKP010000088.1 coordinate 7,170, forward strand.
TTTGAGGTGGCGGAACTGGAAGCGGCCTTCACGGAAAAAACCCGGGCGATTATCATCAATACCCCGCATAATCCGACCGGTAAAGTCTTCTCTCAGGCTGAACTGGAGGTGATTGCCGAACTCTGTTGCCGGCACGATGTTCTCGCGATTACCGATGAGATCTACGAACATATCCTTTATGACGGAGCTCGGCATCTGCCCTTGGCAAAACTGCCGGGGATGGCCGAACGCACGATTACGATTAACGGGATATCCAAAACCTACAGTGTTACCGGTTGGCGCATCGGCTACTGTCTGGCAGCTCCTGAGATTACCGCCGGAATTCGCAAGGTTCACGATTTTCTTACGGTCGGCGCACCGGCCCCGTTGCAGGAGGCAGCTGCGGTTATGATGGGTTGTGAGCTTGACTATTATGAGAATCTGGCAAAGTTTTATCAGGAAAAACGGGATTTTCTCCTGGAAGTTTTGACGGCCGCCGGTTTTCATTGTCAGGTGCCGCTTGGAGCCTACTATATTATGGCCGATTTTCGTGGTTTAAGTGAGCTTAGTGATCTTGATTTCGCCCACTATCTGGTTAAAGAGAAAGGGCTGGCCAGCGTCCCCGGTTCCAGCTTTCTGCCGCCGGGTACGCCCGACAGCGGCCAGATACGCTTCTGCTTCTGTAAAACCGATGCCACTTTACAGGCCGCCGCCGAGCGTCTGCGGAGGTTATAGGATTGAGAATTATCAGGGTATCACCTTTCGGATGGTGATAAAGGTCAGAATTGAGACTTGAA
>JAOZKP010000088.1:8045-10320 GCA_029935295.1 bacterium
TTGGTGTCAGGCTTGACTTATGGGTGTTTATAATTGTTTTTCAGGGTTAAGCTTTTTTGAAAATGAAAGCCATTTTCTTTTTAGGTTTACTTAATATGATTAAGGTGTTAATGAAAATACGGGATACACTTGGTTTTGATGGATGTATTAAAATAGTATTTATGGATGTCGATTAGCGAGCATTTTTTATAAGATTTTTTCACTCGTTAAATTAAGGTAGGTTTATGGAAGATAAACGTCAAAGTCCTCGCAAAAATAAGCCCTTGTCAGTTGCCTTCAGCTTTTTTGGTGCAAACGAGGCTTTGGCCGGGCTTAAAGAGTTCAGTGGTTTTGTGGAGGATATCTCTCTCAGTGGAGTTCGCATTCAAATTGTTGACCCTTATGGTTTTCTGTATGGCAAAGAGTTGTCGGGGAAAATAATTAAATTTTCAATGCCTTTTCCTCATCTCGATTATAACCTGGTCAGTACCGGGATTATTCAGTGGGTCAGAGGAGACAATAAAAACCTTAACCAGACTTTTTCACTGGGAGTACAATTCCATAATCTGTCCACGACCGATTGCCAATACCTCGAGAGTTACATGAGTAGTAATTATGGAGACCACAATCTATTATGGGATCTGTGGAATCAAGAGGTGAAGCCATGAGTGATAATTTATCTGATAGGACTGTTTCTGGACAGATGAATGTGGCTAACCTGGGCTGTAAGCTCTGGGCTGTCGGCGGTGGAAAGGGCGGAATTGGTAAAAGTCTTATCTCCTTGAACCTGGCGTACTGGTTGGCAAAGCTCAAGCAGAAAGTGGTTCTTGTTGATGCTGATTTGGGAGGTGCTAACTTACACACTTTGCTTGGCATTAGATTTGTCAAACATACATTGGCTGACTATCTCAATAAAAGGGTTGCGGCTTTAGATGATGTTGCGATTCCGACACCAATTTCAGGCTTACGGCTGATTTGTGGTGCCAGTGATATTGTCGGTCTGGCAAACCCTAAATATCAGCAGAAACAGAAAATCATCAAAGCTTTACAGCAATTGGATGCTGATCATCTGATATTGGATCTGGGGGCGGGGTCAAACTATGATACGCTCGATTTTTTTCTCAGCTGTCACTATAAAATAGCGGTAATAACACCTCAGCCGACAGCTTTGCAGAACGGGTATGGTTTCATAAAAAGCGCCCTCTATCGTTCTATTACCCGTGAGTTCAGTAACAACACATTGCTGGCACCGGTTATTGCCCGGGCCACCGATCAGAATGCCAATGATCCGATAGCATCTATAACTGATCTGATTGACGCATTTGAAAAGGTTCATCCCAGTAACAGTGAGCGCCTGCAGAAGTTGATCAGTGATTTTCATCTCTATCTTATTGCCAATATGGTGCGAACTGCTAAAGACCGGAAGGCAGCGGAAATTATTAAAACCGTAATCCAGAAATATCTTAATCTCGAGCAGGTATCTTTATTGGGGTCGATCTCTTACGATCAGCAGGTAGAAGATTCTATCGCTTTGATGAAACCGGCTTTTATGAACAAGACCAACAACCAGTCATCACTTGAATTTTATGAGATGGTCTATGATTTAATAAAAATGACCAGTCCGGTTAAGGGTAACGAAAACAAGGTTCATTTATGAACCAGTGGTAGTATGTGACTTTGCCTGAAGACGTTCTCGGTTTGAGAACGTCTTTTTTGTTTGCAGCTGGGATTTGCTACGGAGTAAAATGTGATTCGTTTTGCCTTATTTATTGTCGGGACTATCTTTTTTGTCTGGTTTTCGCGCCGGGCTTTGAGTAATCCGCAAGCACATGGGTTTTACCGTTTTTTTGTGTTTGAGGGGGTTATGGTGCTGCTGCTGTTAAATCAGCCGTATTGGTTTCGTGAACCGCTGACTCCGCAACATCTATTTTCCTGGTTTCTGCTCGCTAGCTCAATTTTTTTGATAGTTAAATCTTTTACTTTGTTAAAAAAGCTCGGCGGCCAGGCCGAACGGGCGGCGATGCCGGAGAATCATGCTTTTGAAAATACCGCTCATCTGGTTGAAGAGGGTTTATATCGCTACATCCGGCATCCGATGTACAGTTCTCTGCTCTTCTTAGGGTGGGGAGCATTTTTTAAGCATACCACCTTTTTGACTCTGACGTTGATTGTCTTGGTAACTATTTTTATTTATATGGTTGCCCGGGTTGAAGAACGAGAGAATATTGACTTTTTCGGTGTTGAGTATGCGGGTTACCGGCAGCGGACAAAGATGTTTATCCCCTATATTTTTTAG
>JAOZKP010000336.1 GCA_029935295.1 bacterium
TCTGCCAGCAGATCGTCAATTATAGCAGATGATGGAATCAGATCTCGCATGGGTGACTATTTAAGTTGATTATTGATGTTAGCGGCTGAAGTCTTTGTCGGTAGGAACATACACTAAGATATGGGTTCAGGACAACTGTAATCTTGATGGAGTGAATAAAGACGCCCCGCCTGCTGCCTGCAGCAGGCGGGGCGTCACAATCAATCGTGGCTATGAATTTTAAGTTATGGGGCGGTAGACTCAAATACCTGGAAAGCAAATCCGGTGGCACTGCCGATATAGACAGTGACGTAGAATTTTTCCGCGCCTTCGTGACTGAAAACAACAGAGCCGCTGTCGCTTGGTAATGTTTTGGTGCCATCACCACTATAAAAATCGTCTATGGTTTTGGCAACAAGTGCATGGCCGTCAATTGCTGCAAGGTTAGTCTCGTAAGCCGACCAGATCTTCGGTATTATCGGTGCGTGAGGATCGATAATGCCGGGTCCGGGAGGGGCTATAGGTCCGATAACAGCCTTTCTAATGTAAACGTACACTCCGGAAGCACCTTCATTGGTAGTGTAGGATAATTTCATGTCATCAATCGAATCATCAGATTCATTAGTGATGGCAATGCCGGTCCACCAGCCGTCACCGGAAACGACATAAGGTATTTTAACTTGTTGGGCGCTCATGGCAATAGATGAGCTGCAGATAATCAGTGCGCAGAACAGGCAGGCAATGAGTAAAAATCGGTTGCTTTTTTTCATTTCTTCCTCCATTAATATAAAATTAGTTGAACGATAAGGTTTAGGTATAGCATATCTATCGGTAAAAGCAACTATTTTTCAGTTCGAATAATTACATGATGAAAGGGAGATTGAAGTATGCCGTATGTCAATATTAAAGTTGCCGGGAAGCTGGATCGGGAACAGAAAGCGGAAATCTGTGCCGGGGTTACCGAGGTGATTGCCCGGGTTGCGCATAAACCCAAAGAGGCAGTCCTGGTTTTTATTGATGAAGAGGAGCGCGATAATATCAGTAAGGGCGGGGTTCTGCTCTCTGAACTGGTAAAATAATTGGCACTGATTTTTAATCACAGATGATCCAAATATCACAGTTTTATCTGTGTGTATCTGCGTCTATCTGTGGTTGCTTTTAAATGCGGAGGGAACCTACGGATGAAAAGGTGGTTAAAGTTCCTGTTATGGGGTGGCGGTCTGGTGGCCGTTTTGATGATTGCGGCTGGGATAGCGGTGAGGTTTTATTTCAACGAAGCCCGACTGCGGGCGCTTTTACTGCCGCCGGTGCGTGCGGCTTTAGGGCGTGAGGTTGATATATCATCAATCAGCATTGACCTTTTTCGCGGTATAAAAATTGGCGGGTTTACGGTTAAAGAGACAGATGGTAAAGCTGATTTTATTAAGGTCAAGGAGTTAGGTTTAAGTTATTCACTGTTGCCTTTATTGGAAAAACGTCTGGAGATCGGCCGGGTATGGCTTGAAAACCCGACAGTAAATGTCTGGCGTAACCGGGATGGAAGCTTCAACTTCTCAGATTTGAAAATGCTGCGGCCGGAACCGGGAAATATTACGGGTGATAACCAAACTAAAGTTGCGACTCCGGATAATCCAGCGGCGAAAGCTCTGCCTCTGGCTCTAGTGGTACAGCGTTGTGATATTACTGGGGCGACTGTAACCTTTGTTGATAAACTCAAAGAGCTGCCCAATGTTAATTTGACGGCTGATCTAAATACGAAACTTGACCTTGGCAACCTTAAGCCTGAGTCCATCAAGGTTGTCGGTAAACTTGAATTTAAGTTACAGGCTGAATACAAATCTTTGACCCCCGGTGCTGTCGGTACCATTGAGTTTGATCGACGGAAGATCGTTTATAAGGTTGATATTAAACAAAAGAATGAAGCATGTACGTTGAGCGGGTCGTTAAGTGACTATTTAGCAGCGATTCCCAAATTGGTTCTGAATATCGATTCTCAGCGGCTGGATCTGGCCTACCTGGCGGGATTGGGGCAGCAGCTTTCTGCGACCGGTCCGGCGGCAGAAAAGCCGGTTTCCGCTAAAGCCGGAAAGCCGGGTTCGGCTGTAAGGGCTGCCTCTCCGTCTTCACCGCAGCTGAAAGCCCGGGGAAAAATCGACATAAAGCAGGCGTTGTATGAGAATTACCGGGTGGATAATTTTTTTCTGCATTACGATTTTGACGGTGTAAATTTAGTTATCAGTGAACTTGCCGGTAAACTTGCGGACGGTCTTTTTGCAGGGGCAGCTGTAATTAAATCATTGCTGAAACAACCCGAGTTTAAGGGTAATTTTTCGCTTTCTGAACTTAACCTCGCGTCTCTGATGACTATGGCAAAACCAGAGCTCAAGGATAGTTTATCCGGAACCGGTGCGGGAGAGTTTATTTTTTCCGGCCGTAGCGGCCCCGGCAACACTTTACAGCAGAGTCTTTCACTTGACGGTAAATTCAGTTTACGTCAAGCGGGAATGCGTAAATTGCCGCTGACGGTGGCGTTGTCACAGATTTTGTCTATGCCGGAGTTGGCAGATTTGCAGGTTGATGAGTTTGCCGGAAACTTAAGAATAAAAAAGGGCCAGCTTAAGCTTAACAGCAGTTGGCATGGGGATCAGTTGAGCGGCAGCGCGATTGGTGATATCGGCCTTGACGGTGGGCTTAAATTGCCGGTTGATCTGATCTTAAGCCAAAATCTGAGTGCAAAACTGGCGCAGCGTTACGCCTGGGTGAGAGAGACCTTTAATGATAAAGGTGAAGCTGAGGTTTCGATCTATCTCAACGGGACTCTGTCTCAGCCGCAATTACGTTTAAACAATACGAAAGTTACACAGCGTCTGCAGAAAAAACTTGAGGATAAACTCCTGCAGAAACTGGGTGAGAGGTTGAGTGACGGAGAGTCTGAATCTGCAGGTGAAACCAGTACGGATAAACCTGAGGATATTTTACGAAATTTTTTACAAAAAAAGTAATAAATTCAACTAATCCTCAACCAAGAAAACCGAGAGGGTGCGGGTTTAGGCTTCGCCCCTCGTTCCGTTTAAATTCCTGTATCGGGTTTTAAAACCCGGCAGTCATTTATCCGTAACCGGGGTCAAACTTGACATGTTGCTGGGAAACGCAAATGTCAATTATGACCCCAATCGTCACATAACAGAC
>JAOZKP010000089.1 GCA_029935295.1 bacterium
TACCTGAATGGGGTTCAGGTGGTCGGAGGTTCAAATCCTCTCGTCCCGACCAATAATAAAAACAGCCACTTGCATTGATTTGTAAGTGGCTGTTTTGGGTTTAAAAATGACTGAACTGGTTATCGGCAATTAATGTTAGTTGTAAAATCCCATTTATCTGCGTACATACCATAAAAAAAGTTCCGTTCTTTACAAACTACATATTCTTCATCCATACCTTTATCAAAATTTACGTGAAATGCATACGTTTTGATTCCAGCTTTTGCGATGTCTAAGAGAAATGTGCTTTGATCATTAATAGACCGGCGACTTATTGCTATATTTTTAATGCCCAAATTTTTTAGATACACAATCTTATCACCTTCAATCTCTTTTAAAATTGAACCGGTAGGCATGGCAGCCTTAATTTTTGCCTTTAATCCATTCCTTACAGCATCCCAAGTGAAAAGTTCCATCATCAATCTGCCTTTGTCTATAAATTTTTTAGAGAAGTCTATAGGTGTATTTACCTTGTCTGTTACAAGAATTGCATCTGGATGATTTTTGAACCATTTGTTAATATCAGTTATGTCCAGTGGACTGTATCGACCATATATTTTGTATTTTTTAAATGTTTTCCTGTCAGGGGGCAAATTACCTTTATAGCCTGTTCCCTCAGCCCAGTGTTCCCAATCATGGGCTCCAACATAAATATTATCTGAGGTTTTAATGATATCAAGCTCAAACAGGCGAAACCCTTTTTGATAACTTAAATTTAAGGCTTCTAAAGAATCGCTATAGGTATGTCCGTCAATCTCACCTCCAGCATGAGCAATAAACCTATCCTTGTCCTTGCGATATGAATTTGCTTCTATATTGTTTTGGTATTTTTGTATCTTTAGTTCCTCTTGAGAGAGGGGTTTTCTGAAACGAGGAATGACGCAGCTTAATGATGTTTTTGAAGAATACTCTTTCAGTACTTTATAACTATTAACGTAGGAAATATATGCTGCCCTTCCACTTAATGTTTGTAATAACTTGAAGTTCAGTTCAGACAGTTTTTCTTTATAGCCAGGATAATTATTTTTTATTGCATCATGAGCAGCAATCGCCCAAGAATCATGATTTTTGATCAGGGTTTCAAGTTTGAGTAAAAATTTATCGGCAGCTGCTTGACTGTTGTAGGTATCAAAATTCTCTAGATGATATTTTTCATTACGATCAACGGTCAACAGGTTGAGACCACGACCTAAAGCAAACTCTTTTTCGTCGGCTTTAATCACACTTTTTAATGTCATTGATGTCTTCCACTCTGAGCTTGTAATTGAAACTAGAGTAGGATCATGCTGAATCTTTTGTGTAGGATTACAAACTGCCGGCGCTTCATTGTTTAACTCCATGAGCAAATGCACTTCTTCAGTGCTGTATGTGATTTTGCAACCTCTTTTATATAAACCGGCAAGCTTTTTATTGCCCAGATAAGCTATGTAGATCTTTTTATTTTTCAGCGTAATGATCAGATGTAGCGTTTTGTATTGATTGTCATGCTCATTTAATATGAAAACACTTTCAGGGTCAGTTTTACCTTTTTTGATTAAAACCATTTCCTGATTAAAGGTAATGTCAAAAACCTCTTTACCAGGTGATAATTTAAACTTGACAATATCTTCTGATGATTTAACAACCAATTCTTCGTCCTTGGTGAAAATACTGATTCCGTTTTGAAAGTTATTTCTTGTCAATGATGCATTATTAAGGGTTGTAAGTTTGACTCTATTTTTATCTATAAAATCATTAATATTTTTGGTTTTTATGAAGTCAGCTAGAAATTTGGCATTTGTTTTAATGTCAGCTCCAGCTAAGATTATGCGGGGTAGATCAATTTGATAAATTGTATCTGAAGTTTGTTGAGGTAGTTTTTTTTCATCAACATTAGTCAGGAGATAAATTTGCCTTTTTGATTTTGCCAGTTTTTTGTGCACGGGACCGGTACTGCCAAGCAATGTATGATCAGGAAAAATATAAATGGATGTATTTTTAAGTAAGTTGTTTTCTTTAAGATAGATGAGAAAATCATTAACCAGGTAATCAACTGCAGAGACTGAAAACTCTAAATCATTTTCCCTTTTTGAGATAAATTGTTCCATTCGTTTATCATAAATACCATTTGGAAAATGAGAATTGATAGTCGACATAAATAATGCGAAAGGTCTATTCTTATCCTTTAGCAAACCCTTAATCTGTAACTTTGCTTCTCGAAAAAGGTCATAGTCATGAAGGCCATTAGGTACGTCAGGGTACCTGCCCAATGTACTATCCTCTGAAACTACTGGAATTCCGTAGGTATGGAGAATGTCTGCCATGCCTGCAAACTCCGCATTTCCGACTAGATATTTAATGTCATAGCCGGCTTTATTTAAAATATGTCCCAAGCCGGTTAGTTTGACACTGGTTACCCCTCTAAAGTTTTCATTAGAATGTCCCTTGAACATTGCAGGCATACCAACCTGATAGCTGTACAAAGAACCGGCTGTCCAATTACCACCATAGCCGACCGGCATCTTATTGAAAAATGTCCATTCAGTAGACAGTTTACTTAAATTAGGGGCGATATTGTCAAAATCTTTTCCCAAGAAACCCTGCTCCAGAGATTCAATGGAAATAACAATTATATTTTTACCTTTTTCAGCAATAAGTTGGTCGGGAGTAATATATTTTTCCGGAGGGATGCCGACATCTGTTAATGCTTGGTTGAAACCTTTGTCTTGAGCATTAAGAATCTCATAAATTTTATAAGTTTCGTTGAAAACGCCATTTGACAAGCTTAAGAGAATAAATGATGTCAACACAGCTGGGATAAAAAACCGATTATGATGTAGGGTAGAATCGCTTATCTTTTTTGATGTAAGATAAAACAGTATGCTCATCAAAACTAATAAGATGCTAAATGCCGCAACTTGGGCCCCAAATTGAAAACTCTGGCTTGCGATATCATTCAAATTCATATGATTATAAAAGCGATAATCAATAAATTTTCCAGTCATATAGACTGCCGCTATTTCTATCGTTAAAAAGAAAGAGGCGACTATTGAAAATAATTTTCTAAGGAGATTTTTTTTGATTTTAGATAAAATAAATAAAAGAAAAATCAAACAAATGGTAATTTGATATAAATAGAACATTCTCAGCCTTTATGAACCAATTTGAATTAAGTTAAGACGACGTCCATGCGGTTGGTTTAATCTTCCAGTTTTATTATGCTACTGAAATATCTGGTATTCTGTGGGAGGCAAGCACCTTGAGGATCCTTAAAAAATAAGGTTCTCAAGCCACCTTTTGAAACTACTGTGTAATATTACACGTTGTTGTGAGTTTTGTCATCTAATGATTAGTTAAATTTTGTGGTTATTAAAGACAGGTCAGTTTTTTAGCTCCGGTCTCAAGTTTGCACAATTGCTTGGAAGCATGGAGAATAAATTGTGAGTGATCTACAGCTTGGCCTCTCCTTCAGTATTTTTTGGCCCCTGTAGTTCAGGTAGTTTAAATTTGACTTTACAACTCCAGGTGCAATATATACTGCAGGGACATTTAGGGAGATTATACTAACTTTTTAGGTTGGAGTGTAGATAGATGCATATAACAGTAATTGGCACCGGCTATGTCGGCTTGGTGACGGGTACCTGTCTGGCAGAGTTCGGGATGAATGTTCTCTGTGTCGATCTTGATGAAAAGAAAATCGCGGGATTGAATCGGGGTGAGATGCCGATCTATGAGCCTGGTCTTGATGATTTGCTGCGTCGCAATGTGGCGCAGAAACGGCTGGCGTTCAGTACTGATCTGGAAGCCGGAATTGCCGCTTCTTTAGTTGTATTTATTGCAGTGGGTACACCTCCGTCAGCGGATGGTTCGGCTGATTTGGGTCAAGTTAAGGCCGTGGCAGCTGATATTGGCCGTTTTATGAATGGCTACAAAGTGATTGTTGACAAAAGCACGGTTCCGGTTGGTACTGGCAAGATGGTGTGCGAGGTGATTGCTGAGAACCAGAAGGTTAAAACTGATTTCGATGTAGTTTCCAACCCTGAGTTTTTAAGGGAAGGTTCAGCTATAGCTGATTTTATGCGGCCGGATCGAGTGGTGATTGGTGCAGAAAGTGACCAAGCGGTGGCAATTATGAAAGATATCTACAACGTTCTTTATCTGAATGAGACGCCTTTTGTGGTGACCAATCTGGAAACGGCGGAATTAATCAAATATGCCGCCAATGCTTTTCTTGCGACAAAAATCAGTTTTATCAATGAGGTCGCTAATCTTTGTGAGAAAGTTGGCGCCAATGTTCAGCAGGTTGCCCGCGGGATTGGCCTCGACGGCCGTATCGGCAAAAAGTTTCTCCATGCCGGCCCCGGTTATGGTGGCTCCTGTTTTCCTAAAGATACCCTGGCTCTGGCGGCCACTGGTCGCAGTGCTGAAGAGCCTTTGGCCATTGTTGAAGCTGTAATAGCGGTCAATCAGCGGCAGCGGCAGCGCATGGTTGACAAAATTGTGGATCTTCTGGGTGGTGAAGTTAAAGGGAAAACTGTGGCATTTTTAGGACTCTCCTTTAAGCCGGAAACTGATGACGTCCGGGATGCTCCGGCGCTCTTTATGGTTGAATCTCTGGCAGAGATGGGGGCGCAAATTAAAGGGTATGATCCGGAAGGGATGGCCGCTTTCAAAGAGCTTAGCTCGGTCAGCAATATCTACTATGCTGAGGATTCATATGATGTTGCAACCGATGCAGATATTTTGATTTTGATGACTGAATGGAATCAGTTTCGTTATTTGGATCTGACTCGTCTGCACAAATTGATGGCGCAGCCGATTTTTGCGGATCTGCGTAATGTTTACGATGGAGAAAAAATGCGTGAAGCCGGATTTATTTATGACGGAGTTGGTCGTAAATAGACCCTTTTAATGTTCGGGTTAAGGTAAAAAAATCTTGACAGGCGTGCGATACTATAATAGGGGTGTGCGTTTACATTTTGGTATGCAGTATACAATCGTCAATAGTGATATAATCTACTGATTAGGAGAAATAGAATGTCATTAAGAGAAGCACAATTGGAACGTTTAGAGCAAATGAATCAGGCGGCCGAACTCAGTGGCGGCGAAGCCCGGATTGCCAAGCAGCACGAGTCTGGAAAGATGACGGCCCGGGAGCGGATGCTCTACTTTTTTGATGAGGGCACTTTTGAGGAGATTGATAAATTTGTCACCCATCGCTGTACCGATTTTGGGATGGAGAAAAAAAAGATTGTTGGTGATGGTGTCGTTAGCGGTTATGGCCGGGTTAATGGTCGCCTGACCTATGCTGCGGCTCAGGATTTTACCGCAATTGGCGGGACTTTAAGTGAGACCAATGCCCAGAAAATGTGCAAGATTCTTGATATGGCGGCAAAAAACGGCGCGCCTTTTGTTGGCTTGAATGACTCTGGCGGTGCTCGCATCCACGAAGGCGTTTCCAGTCTGGGCGGTTATGCTGAACTCTTTTATCGTAATACAGTATATTCGGGAGTAATCCCGCAGATTGCTACGATCTTAGGTCCCTGTGCCGGCGGTGCAGTCTACTCGCCGGCAATTATGGACTTTATCGTTATGACTGAAAAGAGCAGCTATATGTTCATTACCGGTCCAAATGTTATCAAAACTGTAACCAACGAAGATGTAACCCAGGAAAAGCTCGGTGGTTCCAATACTCATATGAAGATCAGTGGGGTTGCTCATCTGGCGGGCAAAGATGATAAGGATAGTATCGATCAGGTTAAACGTCTCTTGAGTTTTATGCCGCAAAGTAATCGCGAAAAAGCACCGCTGGTTCATTTTGAGGGCGAAGCGGAGAAGCTGATACCTGAACTTAACGATATTGTGCCGGCTGATGCGCGGCGGCCCTACGATATTAAGAAGATTATCAAGTTGGCTGCTGATAACGGTGATTTCCTTGAGAGTCAACCCCAGTATGCCGCCAACTTGGTAACCGGATTTGCTCGTTTTAATGGTGAATCGGTTGGAATTATTGCCAATCAGCCGAATTTCATGGCCGGTTGTCTCGATATTAATGCATCCGACAAGTGCGCCCGTTTTATTCGTTTCTGTGATTGTTTCAATATCCCACTTCTGACTTTCGTTGATGTTCCCGGATTTCTCCCCGGATCCGGCCAGGAATTTGGTGGTATCATTCGGCACGGGGCGAAAATCATTTATGCTTATGCGGAAGCAACAGTCCCGAAAATCACAATTACGACGCGAAAATCTTTCGGTGGCGCCTACTGTGCCATGTCCTCCCGGCAGTTGGGGGCCGACATCCATTACGCCTATCCGACAGCTGAATTCTCAGTTATGGGGCCGGACGGTGCGGTTAACATCGTTTTTAATAAAGAACTTAAAGCCGCAGATGATCAGGTGGCGAAACGTCAGGAACTGGTTGATGATTATAAAGAAAATTTTGCCAATCCCTATCGTGCTGCCTCCTACGGATTTGTTGATGAAGTGATTAAGCCGGAAGAGACCCGGATCAAAATTATTCGGGCCCTGGATATGCTTCAGGACAAGGAAGAGCAGTTGCCTTATCGTAAACACGGCAATATACCGCTGTAGGCCTTACAGGCAAGATCACTTATTTTGCGGGCCACGCCCGCGTAATTTGATTGGCAATTGAAGTTTTTGAGATAAATGAGGTGAATTTATGAGTTGTACAGAGAATAAAGCCCGCTTGGCTGAACGTCAGGAGCAGTGGCAGGGGATGGTTGATAAAGCTCTGGCCCGTTTTCCGGAACGGAAAGAGGCTTTTGCCACAACTTCTGATATTGAGATGAAGCGGCTTTTTACCCCGGCTGATGTTGAAGCGATTGATTATAACGATGAAGTTGGTTTCCCCGGTGAGTTTCCTTTTACCCGGGGCGTGCAGCCGACAATGTATCGGGCCCGTTTCTGGACGATGCGTCAGTATGCCGGTTTCGGCTCCGCTAAACAGACCAATGAGCGTTACCGCTATCTTCTGGATCAGGGCCAGACCGGCCTGAGCGTTGCTTTCGATTTGCCGACCCAGATTGGTTACGATTCCGATCACGAACTCTCCGACGGTGAAGTCGGTAAAGTTGGTGTCGCCATTGATTCACTGGCGGATATGGAGATTCTGTTCGATCAGATCGCCCTCGATAAAGTAAGCACCTCGATGACGATTAACGCTCCGGCGGCGGTTCTTCTGGCAATGTATATTGCTGTTGCCGAAAAGCAGGGTGTCAGTTCCGAGAAACTTCGCGGAACGATTCAAAATGATGTCTTAAAAGAGTATTTTGCCCGGGGCACCTATATCTTCCCGCCGCAGCCCTCAATGAAGATTATTACTGACATTTTTTCCTACTGCAAAGATAACCTGCCGAACTGGAATACGATCAGCATCAGCGGCTATCACATCCGCGAAGCCGGCTCTTCGGCGGTGCAGGAAGTTGCATTTACGCTGGCCGATGGTTTGGCTTATGTCGATGCCGCCGTCAAAACCGGTCTCGATGTTGACGTTTTTGCCAAACGACTCTCGTTCTTCTTTAATGTACATAATAATTTCCTCGAAGAGGTTGCCAAATTCCGGGCTGCACGACGTTTGTGGGCCAAGCTCATGAAAGAGCGTTTCGGCGCGAAAAAAGCTTCATCAATGATGATGCGTTTTCATACCCAGACCGCCGGTTGCAGCCTTACGGCCCAGCAGCCGGATAACAATGTTGTGCGCGTAACCATGCAGGCTCTGGCCGCGGTTTTGGGCGGCACCAACTCCCTGCATACCAACTCCCGCGATGAGGCTCTGTGCTTGCCGACTGAAGATTCAGTTCGGATCGCTCTGCGGACGCAGCAGATCATTGCCCACGAAAGCGGGGTTGCTGATACGATTGATCCGCTTGCCGGTTCCTATATGGTTGAGTCGATGACCTCCGAAATAGAGGCAAAAGCGCTTGAGTATATCAACAAAATTGATGGTCTGGGTGGCGTGGTTAAAGCCATTGAAGCCGGTTACATGCAGCAAGAGATTGGCGACAGCGCATATGCTTACCAGAAATCAATTGAGACCGCCGAGCAGGTAATTGTCGGGGTCAACAAATTTACGATTGAAGAAGCCGCTCCGGAAAATCTCCTGCGGATTAAGAAAGAGATGGAGATTGAGCAGCTTGAGAGCCTGAAGGCGATGAAGGGCAAACGGGATGCGGCCGCAGTCGCGGCTTCACTCAAGGAGTTGCGTCAGGTAGCTGAATCAGGAGATAACCTGCTGCCGATCATTGTTTCCGCCGTTAAAACCTATGCAACATTAGGTGAAGTTTGCGGCGTTCTGCGTGAAGTTTTTGGCGAGTACACTGAAGCTTAAGTTAATTAACAGGAGATCTGAAATGGATAAGAAAATTAAAGTATTGGTTGCCAAACCGGGTCTTGATGGACATGATCGCGGAGCCAAGGTAGTTTCCCGCGCCCTGCGTGATGCCGGGATGGAAGTTATTTATACCGGGATTCGCCAGACTCCGGAACAGATTGTCGCGACGGCCGTCCAGGAAGATGTTGACAGCATCGGTTTGAGCTGTCTTTCCGGTGCTCATAATAAACTTTTTCCGAAAGTAGTTGATTTGCTGAAGGAGAAAGGGGCGGAAGATGTGTTGGTATTCGGTGGTGGAATTATTCCTGATGAAGATATTCCGGGTTTGAAAGAGGCGGGTATCGCTGAAATTTTTCTGCCCGGAACCTCAACCGAAGATACCATCGCTTTTATCAAAAACAATGTAACTCAGGCGTAATATTTTATGACGATTAGTATTTCGCAGATTGTTTTGATTTGATTTGCGGTTTACGTCAACAATGAGTTGAGTATTTGACTATATTACTTTCGACCTCCGCAGAGCGGGGTCATTGCTTTAGCTTTGACCCCATTAGTGAGGGCGAAGCAAATTACGCGGCTTTTTAGGCGTCGCATTTGATTAATATTAAGGATTTTAGATTGGATGATTTAGTCGCCGGACTTTTAGCCGGCAAGGTTCGGCCTCTGGCCAAGGCCATTACAGTTGTTGAAAACGACCGGCCGGGGAAAAGAGAGTTATTAAAAAAGATCTACCCGCAAACTGGCAATGCCTATCTTTTGGGAATTACCGGCCCTCCGGGTGCGGGTAAAAGTACTTTAACCGATAAAGTAATTGTCAAACTGCGACAGCAGGGAAAAACCGTTGGCGTGATCGCGGTTGACCCCTCAAGTCCTTTTTCCGGCGGTGCTATTCTCGGCGACCGGATTAGGATGCAGCAGCATGCCTTGGATGACGGGGTTTTTATCCGGAGCATGGCGACCCGCAGCCATCTTGGCGGTTTAAGCAAGAGCGCGGTCGATGTTATTCACCTGATGGATGCCGCCGGTAAAGATGTAATCATTATCGAGACGGTTGGAGTTGGTCAGGATGAGGTTGATATCGTCCGGATCGCCAAAACTACGGTTGTGGTTATGGTTCCCGGACTCGGTGATTCGGTGCAGATTGCCAAAGCCGGGGTCATGGAAATTGCCGATGTCTTTGCTGTCAATAAAGCCGACCGTGACGGTTCCGATAAGCTTATCAGTGAATTGCGGGCGATGCTCGATATGGTTAAGAATAAAGAGAAACCTGAAATTTTTAGAACAATTGCAGTCGATGATACCGGGATTGATGAGCTCGTGCAGGGGATCTATGCTCATGGTGATCGGGTTTTGGAAACCGGACTGCTGCGGAAAAAAATTGTTGAAATAGCAGAGAGTGAATTGCGGGCCTATCTACTCGATACGATTATGGAGCGCTCGACGAATATGGCAAGTTATGAGGATGTAGTCAAACGGGTAGCAGATAAGAAGATTACCCCGATGGATGGGGTTGACGAAATTTTCATCGGCTTGGGTTTGCAGAAGCAAAATTAGTTTATTTTTGACCGGTCCGGATAGGGAGAGTAAGATGTTGAAAAAAATTGATCATATTGGAATTGCTGTAAAAGATATTGATGAGACGGCTAAATTCTATCGCGATATGATGGGGATGAAATTCTTAGGAATTGAAGAGGTTGTTGACCAGAAGGTCAAGGTCGCTTTTTTTGAAATCGGTGAAACTCACATTGAGTTGGTTTGCCCGACCAGTCCCGAATCTGCAGTCGCCAAGCATCTTGAGAAAAAAGGTGAAGGTATTCATCATATCTGTTATGCGACTGATGATATAGTCGCCGAGTTGCAACGGCTTAAAGATGAGGGCGCTCGTTTGGTTGACGAAGTACCGCGCAATGGGGCTCATGGCGCAAAAATCGCTTTTATCCATCCGAAAAC
>JAOZKP010000090.1 GCA_029935295.1 bacterium
CTCTTCACCAACCAAGCCGAGTTCATCGGCAATCTCGGTGATCGGTTTCATATTCTCTTTTTCGGCCAGGGCAGCAATCTCCCAATCAGCCATGTTCGGGGCGTCAAATTTAGTAAAATCTAATCCCATCTTCTTTTCCTCCTCGGAAATTTGAGTTTTCCCGGCCTCTATATAATAGTGTATGACCGGTCAGTTAACGGCTCTCACCGGCTATTGCAGCTGGTGGTAAAAAAAAAGGTAACCCTCCTGTTTATACAGGTGGTTACCTTATGGTTAATTTTGTTTAGCTCTTTTTGTTAGGTTGCGATGATTTGCCATGACGCCTTGAAATATCCATTAATTGTGTAGACTACGGGATGTTACGACCTGTCCGTCACTGGTTGATTTTAAGGGGGTTATCCGTGTGCAGATCTCCTATTTCATCGGAACCGGTGCGCCTCATATACTATTGTCGACAGTTTGTCAATCTTTTTTCAATCACGGCTTTTGTATAATGAATTTTGTATATCTTGGTTTGCGTCAGTGATAATTGCAATATTCTCCAGGGTGTGGAATAAAAAAGGGGTGTAACCTTTTAGATTGTGGTTACACCCCTTTGAATTTTGGTGCCGAAGAGAGGAATCGAACCTCCACAGGAATACTCCCACTAGACCCTGAACCTAGCGCGTCTACCAGTTCCGCCACTTCGGCAAAAGTACCGCTTGTCAAATTCGATTGGAACTTAAAAATGGTTTGTTCAGAAACCGTCCCGTCGAAAAGAGTTGACACTTCTAGACTAAAAAATTTATATTGTCAAGTTGAGAAAGTAAAATATTTCATTCATGCTAATTTATTCAGTTCGGCGGCGGCCGGGTTGGATTAGTGTTTTGCTTAGCTATCAAGGAGTAGTCTGTGCAGATTTATAATTCACTGAATCGTCGGAAAGAGGAATTTATTCCTAAAGATCCTGGCAAGATCGGCATCTATGCCTGCGGGGTTACGGTTTATGATCTCTGTCATATTGGCCATGCCCGTTCGCTGGTGGTTTTTGATGTCATCTATCGTTACCTTAAATATCGTGGCTATGATGTTACATTTGTGCGGAATTTTACTGATATTGATGATAAAATTATCAACCGCTCGAATGAGCGTGGGGTGAGCTGGAAAGCGCTGGCGGAGCAGTATATCGATGAGTTTTATGTTGATATGGATCGTCTGGGTTTGCTCCGGCCGACCTATGAGCCGCGGGCGACGGATCATATTACAGAAATTATTGATCTGGTAGAGAAACTAGAAGAGAAAGGTCTGGCTTATGCGGTTGATGGTGATGTCTATTATCGGTTGCAGAATTTTAAGGGTTATGGGAAATTATCGGGCAAAAATATAGACGATCTGCTTTCAGGTGCCCGGGTCGAAGTCGACGACCGTAAAGAGTCTCCCCTGGATTTTGCTTTGTGGAAGAAGAGCAAAGCGGGAGAACCGAGCTGGGATAGTCCCTGGGGTGAAGGGCGGCCGGGTTGGCATATTGAGTGTTCGGCGATGAGTCAGAAATTTCTCGGGGATACGTTTGATATCCACGGCGGCGGCAAGGATTTGATCTTTCCCCACCATGAAAATGAAATTGCCCAGTCGGAAGGCGCTAGTGGTAAACCGCTGGCCCATTTCTGGGTGCATAACGGTTTTGTTAATATTGATCAGGAGAAGATGTCGAAATCGTTAGGTAACTTTCTGACCATTCGTGAACTTCTGGAAGATTGCCATCCTGAAGTTTTGCGGTTCTTTGTGGTTTCAAGTCACTATCGTTCGCCGATTGATTTCTCGACCGAAAATGTCGCGGTCGCGGCCGCTAGCCTTGAACGACTTTATCAGTCACTTGACCGCCTTCTGCGAACAGCCGCTGGTACCGCGGCTGAAACTTCGTCAATGGATGAGAAAATAAACTTCTGGCGGCAGGAATTTATTGCTGCCATGGATGATGATTTCAATAGTGCAGCAGCTTGCGCGGTTCTGTTTGAAGTCAGTAAAGAAGTCAACCGCTGGCTCGATGCTGACGTCTCTCAGAATGATAAGCCGGAAGCAGCCAGTTGTATTGCCCGGTTTTTACGTGAGATCGGGGCGCCGCTGGGTCTCCTGCAAGAGGAGCCGCAGGCATTTTTGCAGCGGGGCGGCGGTTCTGACGGTGAGTTAACGGCGACTGAAATTGAAGCTCTGATAGTTGACCGGAGTACGGCCCGGACGGAACGAAACTGGGCCGAAGCCGACCGGATTCGTGATCTACTTGATGAAAAAGGGATAATTTTGAAAGATTCGGCTGACGGGACTCAGTGGCAGCGTAAACATTGATGGCGTTGTAAAAAGTTCCGATCTGCACCTGTTTTTTTACGGGAAATTTGTGGAAAAGGCTTGACATTACTGCATAAAATTGTTAACTAGCCCATCCGCCGTGGCTAATCGGCAAAAGCACCAGTAAAAATAGGCGCATAGCTCAGGGGGAGAGCGCTACCTTGACACGGTAGAAGTCGGCAGTTCAAATCTGCCTGTGCCTACCACAAAAACCTGTTAGAGGTGTCACGGTCGGTGGGTTTTTATCTGCGGATGCCGGGTGATACCTCTATTTTTATTTTGAGCTTCCGGGCGTAACCGGGTAGCTGATGATTGACTCTGTCCCCTGAACCGCAGTTGGCCAATGTGATTAACTGTCTGAATAACTGCACTTTATTGTAAGTTTTATTAAGGTTTGTCCATGCTGACACTGCATATGTCAGAAAATAGATCGCCGTTGACGCTTGCAGCTGACGGCCGCAGCTTGATTGATATAATTATCGAGCAGGATAAGCCACGTCTTAAGGATGTGGTCGCTGCCCGGGTGGATGATAAACTGCTGGATTTAAAAGCGGTTCCGGCAGACGGGGCTGAGATTTTTCTCGTAGAGAAGGATTCTGCCGCCGGACTTGAGGTTCTGCGGCATAGTGCAGCCCATATTATGGCGGAAGCTGTGCAGGAGCTTTTCCCGCAGGCTAAAGTTACAATCGGGCCGGCGATTAAAGATGGTTTTTACTACGATTTTGATATAGAGAGTCCTTTTACGCCGGAAGATCTGCGGGCAATTGAGAAGCAGATGAAGGCCAATATCAAGAAGGGCCGCACCTTTACCCGGCGTGAGGTTGAACGTCAAGAAGCGATTGATCTTTTTGCCGGTATGGGTGAAAAGTACAAAGTCGAGCTGATTGAAGATCTGCCTGCAGATGAAAAACTGTCGCTTTATCAGAGCGGTGAGTTTGTCGATCTCTGTCGCGGGCCGCATTTGCCGAATGCTTCCTACCTTAAAGGCTCTTTTAAGCTTTTGAGTGTGGCCGGGGCCTATTGGCGTGGAAGTGAAAAGAACCAGATGCTGCAGCGGATCTACGGCACTGCGTTTGCCGACAAGGCCGCGCTGACAGACTATCTGACTCTGCTTGAAGAAGCGAAAAAACGTGACCACCGCAAGTTGGGTCGTGAGCTTGATCTCTTCAGTATTCAGGACGAAGCCGGAGCCGGCTTTGTTATCTGGCATCCGAAAGGGGCGTTGCTACGCACCATTTTGGAAGATTTCGAACGCCGCCAGCACTTAAAACGCGGCTACGATATTGTCATGGGGCCGCAGATGCTGAAAGCGGATCTCTGGAAGCGTTCCGGCCACTTTGAAAACTACCGGGAGAATATGTATTTCACCCGGATTAAAGATGATAATGCTGCAGGCGAAGGGCAGGAGTATGGCATCAAGCCGATGAACTGCCTCGCGCATATGCTGATCTATAATTCGCAGCTGCGCAGCTATCGCGACTTGCCGTTAAGGTATTTCGAGCTCGGCACAGTCCATCGGCATGAGCCCTCAGGTGTGTTGCACGGCCTGTTGCGGGTGCGTTGTTTTACTCAGGATGATGCTCATATAATATGTATGCCGGAGCAGCTTCAGGATGAGATTACCCGGATTCTCGAATTTGTTGCCGATATTATGCAGCTTTTCGGTTTCTCTTATTCGATGGAGTTGAGTACCCGTCCGGAAGAGAAATCGATCGGTAGTGATGTTGACTGGGAGCGGGCGACCGCGGCGTTGATTCAGGCTCTGGAAGTGAACGAACTTGAATATGAGGTCAATGCTGGAGATGGTGCCTTTTACGGGCCCAAAATTGATGTTAAGTTAAAAGATGCGCTCGGGCGCGAGTGGCAGTGTGCGACAATTCAGTGTGACTTTACCCTGCCGGAACGTTTTGACTTAAATTATATCGGGGCTGACGGTGAGAAACATCGTCCGGTTATGCTGCATCGAGTGATTTTAGGTTCGATTGAGCGTTTTATCGGTATTCTGATTGAACACTATGCCGGCGCCTTTCCGCTCTGGCTGGCACCGGAGCAGGTGCGGGTGCTGACGGTTACTGAAGCCCATGATGAATATGCCGAAAAAGTTACGGCAGAGTTGAAAGCTGCTGATATTCGGGTTAAAGCTGATCTGCGTAACGAAAAACTGGGCCGGAAAATCCGTGAAGCCCAGCTTGATAAAATTCCCTATATGTTGGTTATTGGTGACCAGGAAGTGGCCTCGGCAACGGTGGCCCCGCGCTTACGTAAGCAGGGTGAAACGCTTGATCCAATGAGCGTTGAGCACTTTATTGGTCATCTGCAAGATGAACTGAAAGAGATAGAGTAGGAGGTTCCCATAGCTGCTGAAAAAGTAAGAGTCAATCGTCAGATAAGAGTCCCGCAGGTGCGGCTCATCGGTGATGCCGCTGAGCAGATCGGGGTTATTGATACAGATGAGGCATTGACCTACGCTGAAGAGCGGGGGCTGGACTTGGTGGAGGTTTCACCGCAGGCCAAGCCACCGGTCTGCAAGGTGATGGATTACGGAAAGTTCAAGTACCAGCAGAGCAAAAGGGCCCAGGAGGCCAAGAAAAAACAGACTGTAATTCAAGTTAAAGAGATCAAGATGCGACCGCGCACCGACGTTCATGACCTGGATGTCAAAATTCGCAGCATCGTGCGTTTCCTTGAGTCCGGCGACAAAGTTAAGGTGACAATCCGTTTCCGGGGCCGCGAGATGGCCTATACCGATCAAGGCCATGACCTGTTGGTCAAGGTTGCGGAACGGGTTAAGGAATACGGTGTGGTTGAGCAGCACGCCAAGCGTGAGGGTCGTCAGTTGATGATGGTCTTAGGGCCGGTGAAAAAAATTAAATAGAATATTCAGTGAGCTTATCCTCATTTTTACATTTCAGGCAGAAATAGAATTTATAAGGAGCAAAAAATCATGCCGAAGATGAAATCAAACAGCGGAGCTAAGAAGCGTTTCAAGGTGACAGGCACCGGCAAAGTAGTACGTCGTAAAGCTTATGCCAGTCATTTGTTGAATTGTAAAAGCCGTAAACGCAAACGGAATCTGCGCAAATCAACCATACTTGACAGTGCTAATCAACGTGGTATCAAACGGATGTTGCCTTACCTTTAGAGGTACCCTTTAGGCTTACATTAAGTTTGTCGAAGAAGAAATAAATATCAGGAGTTTTGTAAAATGCCAAGAGTAAAAGGTGGGTTTAAATCCCATAGAAGACATAAAAAAGTATTGAAAATGGCCAAAGGTTATCGCGGCGGCCGCAGTAAGCTCTATCGTTCTGCGGTTGAAACTGTCGATCGGGCCTTAAACTATGCCTATCGTGATCGTCGGGTCCGGAAACGTGATTTTCGTCGTCTCTGGATTGTTCGGATTAACGCCGCAGCCCGTCTGCACGGCCTCTCCTACAGTCGCTTTATTGATGGTTTGAACAAAGCCAAAGTTGAAGTTGATCGTAAGATTCTGGCGGAGATTGCGGTTAGTGACCCGAGCGCTTTCGGCAAATACGCCGATATCGCCAGCGCGGCTCTGGTTGCTTAGATAGTCTATGGAAAACCGTCTTCAGGATCTGCTGGCTAAGGCGCAATCTGCAATTGGTAAAGCCGCATCTCTAGATGAAATTGAAACTTTGCGAGTCGATATTCTCGGCCGCAAAGGAAGTCTGACGGCTTTGTTGAAAGGGTTGGCTGAGCTTACGGCGGCCGAGAGACCGGTAATCGGTAAGCTTGCCAATCAGATTAAAGGCCAGATTCAGAACGTACTTGAGGAGGCGCATCGTCTCCTTAATGACGCTGAGCGGGAACGGCAGATTGTGGCCGGTGCGGTTGATGTTACCCTCCCCGGGCGGCGTCTGCCGCTGGGGACAATTCATCCGGTAACCCGGGTTACCGACGATGTCTGTGCGATTTTTAAAAGACTCGGATTCAGTGTCGCTCAGGGGCCCGAAGTTGAGATTGATTACTACAACTTCGAGGCTTTGAATATTCCGCAAGATCACCCCGCCCGCCAGATGCAGGATACCTTCTACGTTGCTGATGATGTGGTTCTGCGGACGCATACTTCACCTGTGCAGGTACGGGTGATGGAAGGTCAGGAGCCGCCGGTCAAGGTGATTGCACCGGGCCGGGTTTATCGTTGTGATTCCGATCTTACCCATACACCGATGTTCGATCAGATTGAAGGCTTGTTGGTCGACAAAAAGGTTACATTTGCCGATCTTAAAGGCATTCTCGTTACCTTCCTCCACGCATTTTTCGGCACTGAAGCCGGAGTCCGTTTCCGTCCCAGCTATTTCCCCTTTACCGAGCCCAGTGCCGAAGTCGATATCGAGTGCGTAATGTGCAAAGGTAAAGGCTGTCGCGTTTGTGGACAGACCGGCTGGCTTGAGATCTTAGGTTGCGGCATGGTTGATCCGGCAGTTTATAAATTTGTCAATTACGATCCCGAAAAGTACAGTGGTTTTGCTTTTGGTATGGGGGTCGAACGTTTGGCGATGCTGCGTTACGGGATTGATGATCTGCGCCTGTTTTTTGCAAATGATCTGCGTTTTTTAAGGCAGTTTTAGTACCTTACAGGTCATTTTCTGCACAAAAAAACAAGCATTAAAAATCAGAAAATGTTCTGATAAGAGTACTTATTTGCGGGCGGATAAAGCCCATTTGTGTTGCGGCGTTAAGTTCCCGCATTAGTACCTCACAGGTTAGTTTCTTGTTTGAAAACAAGAGATGTCCTGATGAGAGTACTTATTTGCGGGCCGGAAACGGCCCTTTGAGTACGGGATATATTCCCGCATTAAATTTTTTGGTAGATAAATGCTCATAAGCTGGAATTGGATATCAGATTTTGTCGATCTTAACGGGATCGACCCCGAATCTGCGGCTGAACGTCTGACGATGGCCGGGCTAGAGGTTGCCGGAGTAAATAAACTCTGTCCGGAATCTTTAAGCAAGGTTATTAGTGCGCAAATCATCGCGAAAGAACCCCACCCTGAAGCTGATAAACTCTCTTTGTGTCAGGTGACTGACGGTCAGGGGGAGTTTACGATTGTCTGCGGCGCCAGTAATATGAAGGCCGGTGATTTTGTTGCCTTGGCGCCCTTGAAAACCCGGCTTCCAAACGGAATGACGATTAAAAAAGCGAAAATTCGTGGGGTGGTTTCAATCGGTATGCTCTGCTCGGCCTCCGAGATGGGATTTGAAGAAGATTCGGCCGGGATTATGATCCTGCCGGAGAATTCACCGCTCGGAAAACCTGTGGTTGATCTGCTTGGGCTGCAGGATACTATTCTGGAATTTGAAATCACTCCCAACCGCGGTGACTGCTTGAGTGTTATCGGGGTGGCCCGCGAGATCGCCGCAATTTATAAGCGGAAATTCACTCTGCCTGAAATATCCTTGCAGGAAAGCCCAAAGAAATCGTCTGACTTAGCTGCGATCACGATCTCCGATACCGATCTCTGCCCTCGATATGTCGGACGGGTAGTCAATGATGTCGTTTTAGGTGAATCCCCATTGTGGCTCAAGGCCCGGCTAAAAGCGGCCGGGGTCCGGCCGATTAGCAATGTTGTTGATGTCAGTAACTATGTGATGCTGGAGACCGGTCAGCCGCTGCACGCTTTTGATCTGGACCTGTTGCAGAAATCCCAAATTGATGTCCGGCGGGCCGGCAGCAGTAACAAATTTATCACTTTGGATGAAGAAGAACGTAAGATTGACCCTGATACCCTGATGATTTGTGACGGCAAAGAGCCGGTAGCGATCGCCGGGATTATGGGCGGCTTAAATTCAGAGATTAATTCTGAAACTAAAAATGTTCTGATCGAAAGTGCCTTTTTTCAACCGGCCTCAATTCGTCGGTCAGCCCGACTTTTGAACCTGAGTACCGAAGCTTCATATCGTTTTGAACGCGGGGTCGATTCGCAGGCAACTGCCCGGGCTGCGACCCGGGCTGCGGAACTTCTGCAGAACCTGGCCCAGGGAAAAGTGGCACAAGGGGCGATTGATATCTGCCCGGCGCCGCGATCAATGCCGAAAATCACTTTTCGGCCGGCCAAAGCCAATGCTCTGCTCGGTTTAGAGCTTGATCTTGACTCGATTAAAGATATTCTGGCACGCCTTGATATTGAGATAGTTGCGGAACAGTCAGGAACCCTGATTGTGATTCCGCCCGCCTGGCGCTTTGATCTTGAGCGTGAGGTTGATCTGATTGAAGAGGTCGCCAGGCTTTTTGGCTACGACCGGGTGCCGGTGACGGCGCCGACCCTGTCAGATCCGGAAGTTAAGGATGCTCCGGAAGTTGCAGCACTGTTGCGCGTGCGTGAAGCCATGCAGGCTTTTGGTTACTGTGAAGCGGTAAACTATAGCTTTATTGATCCCCAGGCAGTTGTCAAACTTGATTTTGCGGCGGAGAGTCGTTTTTTTGATTTTGTCAAACTTAAAAATCCGATTAGTTCAGAGATGGCAGTTATGCGGACAACCCTGTTGCCGGGCTTGCTGACTAATCTCAATGATAACCTGCGGGTTAATGTTAAAAATATTCGCCTGTTTGAAGTTGGTCGTACATTCTTTGCTGTTACCGGCCAGAAACAGCCGGCGGAAGAGCTCTACATAAGTGGTGTCGCCTGTGGCCGCCGCTATCATGAGCATTTCTCAGCCGCAGATGAAACGGTCGATTTTTTTGATCTCAAGGGCGTTTTAGAAGAAATCGCTTCGACGCTTAATCTTGAACTTGAATTTGCGGCCGAAAATTATTTTCCCTGTCTGACTCCCGGTCAAGCGGCGGCAATAAAGTTTGGTGATCTGGAAGTCGGTAGTGTGGGACAGTTGGATCATAAAGTTGCCGCGGCCTACGGCATTGATCAGGATCTCTTTCTTTTTGAACTTGCATTAAAACCGTTGCTCGAGAAGTCGGCTCAGACGGCAGTTACCTATCAGGGTTTGGCCCGTTTCCCGGCAGTTTATCGGGATTTGGCATTCTTGGTCAATAAAACTGTCGCAGCTGGTTCTATGCTTGATTATATGCAGGGCCAGCATAAACTTTTAACTGCGGTTGAAGTCTTTGATCTGTTTCAGGGCGACAGCCTGCCGAGTGGGAAAAAGAGTCTGGCTTTCCGGTTAACATTTCAGGATATGAATAAAACCTTGACAGATAAAAAAGTTAATGCGATTATTGCTAAGCTTATCAAGGGGATTGAAACTACATTTCAAGGTGAAGTGCGCTAATCTTTTAGTGGAAAAGACGCAAAGGTGGACGGTTATGACTAAAGCCGACATGGTTGAGTTGGTTTATGAGCGGATCGGGGTTTCGAAGAGAGAGGCAGCCACTGTGGTTGAATCTATTTTTGATATTATTAAAGAGAGCCTGGAACGGGGCGAGAATGTTAAAATTTCCGGTTTCGGTAGTTTTAACCTGCGGGAAAAGAACCCCCGCCGTGGCCGTAACCCGCAAACCGGTGAGGAAATTACAATTTCCGCTCGCCGGGTTTTGAGTTTTAAGTCAAGCAATGTCTTAAGAGATCAGCTTAATCCTTAAGATCATTGGCAAAAATTTACTGAGAGAGGCGTATGGCCTCAGTCGAAACAGTTCCCGATAAACTCTATTTTCGCATTGGTGAAGCCAGTCGGATAGTGGGTGTTAAACCCTACGTCTTGCGTTACTGGGAGAAAGAGTTTGCGGCGATTAAACCGGAAAAAAGCAGCTCTAAACAACGTCTTTACCGGCGCCAAGATGTTCTGCTCTTCTGCCAGATCAGACGCCTTTTGCATGATGAACGGTTTACAATTGAGGGTTGCCGCAAAAAAATTGCCGAGCCGGTTGCAATCGCAAAAGCTGAAAAAACAAAAACCGATTGCATTGTCCGCTTAAAGAGTGAGATCCAGGCAGTCAGGAGTATGATTCAAAAAAATAAAAATTAAAAAACGGGACGTAGCGCAGCCTGGTAGCGTACCTGAATGGGGTTCAGGTGGTCG
>JAOZKP010000091.1 GCA_029935295.1 bacterium
CCCCAGCATTCCTCCAAAAAAAGCCCCGAATCGAAATGGTTGGTTCCATTCGATTCGGGGCTCTATTTTTTAATCAATTATTGTAGTATTGTTGCTTTTTTAATCTTCCTTATGACATGAGGTGCAGGGACTGGTCGGGCCGGTAGGTTTGCCGGCAATCTCCAACTCGCGGTGGCAACGTTTGCACAAAGCTCGATGGGAGACCCGGATAATATTTGGGGTGCCGCTCTTTTCGACCCGTTCGTCATCAGTGTGACAATCGCCGCACTCTTTGACATCCCGTGACATTTCCCAACTTTCATGACACTCTTTACAGTCCATTCCTTCATGTTCAGTGTGGTGAAAGATAGGGTGGCAGGCGGCACATTTTTCAACATCACCACCATCCCAGGTATGATGACAGGTTTCGCACTCGTAGGAGTGATGTTTTTCATGAACAAAGATTGAAGCTTTGCGTGCACTTCCCGAATCAGCTTTGGTCACCAGAATGACTCCGGTCGGAGGTTCGGTGGCAGAAAATGCTGCTGTAGCAGTGAGGAAGATAAACAGAATAACAGCTACTGAAATTGATTTCATGATATGATTACCCCTCTATAAAAAAATCTTTTCCGAACTAATATTAGTTTAAAATCTTCTTTTTACATTATCATATAAATTTTCATTTTGTCTATCATATTTTACCGGTATTGCATTAAATCTATAATTACGATAGGAAAACGTTTGACATTCTTTCCACTATTGTTTAAGGAATCATTTCACATAAACTCTATTAAGTTAGTAAGAAGTTTGTGTCAAGCAAAAAACAATGTAACTGCATAATCCTGCTATCCACTCCATCAATTCTGGAAGGTGTTATTAAAGTGTCAGACAAAAATAATAAAATCGGGGCGGCGATGATTATCGGGTCGGGGATTGCTGGAATTCAGGCATCACTTGATCTGGTTAACTCAGGTACAAAAGTCTATTTGGTCGAAGAAGAGATCAGTATCGGCGGGGTCATGGCACAACTCGATAAAACCTTTCCTACTAATGACTGTTCCGCCTGTATCCTGTCGCCGAAACTAGTTGAAGTCGGCCGCCATCCAAATGTTGAAATTCTGACCCGCCACGAAATTATGGATGTCACCGGGGAGCCGGGCAATTTTCAGGTTAAATTAAAACATGAACCCCGTTTTGTTGATCTCGACAAATGCACCGGCTGCGGTGAGTGCGTTGATGTTTGCCCGGTATCTTTAACCTCTGATTTTAATCAAAATCTGGATTTGCGTAAAGCGATCTACCGTAAATTTCCCCAAGCAATTCCGAGCGCTTTTGCCATTGATAAAGCTGGAACTTCACCCTGCAAAGCTGCCTGTCCAACCCATATCAGTGTTCAGGGTTATATCGCTCTGATTGCTCAGGGAAAATATCGTGAAGCTCTGGCTCTGATCAAACAGGAGAACCCGTTTCCGGCAGTCTGCGGCCGGGTCTGCAACCACCCCTGTGAATCTGCCTGTATGCGTAACGAGGTCGATGATCCGGTTGCCATCATGTATCTGAAGCGTTTTGTCGCCGATCTCGATTTAGATGAAGAGACCCGTTTTATCCCTGAAATAAAAGAGAGCAAGGGCAAAAATGTTGCGGTAATCGGCGCCGGTCCGGCCGGATTGACTGCGGCCTATTATCTCGCTATTGAAGGCTATCAGGTTACGGTTTTTGAAGCCTTGCCGGTTGCCGGTGGTATGCTGGCCGTGGGAATTCCCGATTATCGTTTGCCCCAGGATTTGCTGGCGGCGGAAATTGAAGTTATCAAGGCGGTCGGGGTTGAGATTAAACTCAATTGTAAGGTCGGTAAAGACGTTGCAGTTGCCGACCTGAAACGTGACTTCGATGCTCTTTTTATTGGTGTCGGGGCTCATCTCGGCAGTAGCCTCGGGATTGACGGCGAGGAGCTTGAAGGTAATATTCAAGGCGTCGATTTTCTGCGCCGGGTCAATCTCGGCGAAAAACTCTGCCTCGGTGAAAAAGTGGCGGTTATCGGCGGCGGTAATGTCGCCATGGACGCTGTCCGTACGGCTTTAAGAACTGGTTCGAAAGAGGCTTTTATTCTCTATCGCCGTACCCGGGAGGAGATGCCGGCTGCAGATGAAGAGATCGATGAAGCTCTGCACGAAGGCATCAAAATGGAATTCTTGGCCGCACCGGTTCGCATATTAGGCGAAAAAGGTAAAGTTAAAGGGGTTGAGTGTGTCCGCATGGAGCTTGGCGAGGCGGATGCGAGCGGCCGTCGGCGTCCGGTGCCGATTAAAGGTTCTGAATTTACTTTAGCAGTCAATGCTGTGGTTCCGGCAATTGGACAGCAGTGTGAATTGACTGCGTTTAGTGAAATTGACGGTATCTCATTAAGTTCATGGCAGACAATTGAAGTCGACGAATTGACTTTTGCTGCCAGCGACTGTGGTATTTTTGCTGGCGGTGATGCGGTTTCCGGCCCGGCAACCGTGATTGAAGCAATTAATGCCGGGAAAGAAGCGGCAATCTCTATTGATCGCTATCTTACGGGAGCAGATCTTAAAGCCGGGCGGGCTCGTGATTGGCAGGAGAATATTGCCATACCAGCCCCTGAAAGTTACCAGAAACTTGAAAAAATTGCCCGGATTAAACCGGCTGAACTTGATCCAGAGATTCGCAAAACCAATTTTTCCGAGGTCGTTCAGGTCTTTAGTGAAGATCAGGCCCGCCAGGAAGCGGAAAAATGTTTAAGTTGCGGTATCTGTTCCGAATGTTATCAGTGCGTTGATGCCTGTATGGCCAATGCGATTGAACATGATCAATGTGCCGGAGAAAAGACGATTTCGGTCGGGGCGATTATTGCGGCTCCGGGTGGTGAGATCTTTGATGCGAAAAAGAAAGGTGAATTTGGTTTCGGGGTTTATGAAAATGTCGTTACCAGTATTCAGTTTGAGCGTATTCTTTCAGCTTCCGGTCCCTATTTTGGTCATGTTCAGAGAATTTCCGATGGTAAAGAGCCAAAAAAGATCGCCTTCATTCAATGCGTCGGCTCCCGAGATGCAGCCTGCGGCAATAACTGGTGTTCATCGGTCTGCTGTATGTATGCCACGAAAGAGGCGATTATCGGTAAAGAGCATGCTAAAGGTCTGGAGCCTACCATCTTCTATATGGATATCCGGGCCCATGGTAAAGATTTTGATCGTTTCGTTAATCGGGCCCGGGATGAATATGGCATCAAATATATAAAATCGATGCCGTCGACGGTTAAGGAGCTCCAACAGTCGAAAAATTTGCTTTTAGGTTATGCGCTTGAAAATGGCCAGTATATCGAAGAAGAATTTGATATGGTTGTACTTTCGGTCGGTTTTCAACCGCCGGCAAAAGCGGTTGAGTTGGCGCGGAATCTGGGGATTGAACTTAATCAACACGGATTCTGTCAGACCGCTCTCGAAAACCCGGTCCGAACTTCCCGGGATGGGGTCTACGTCTGCGGCGTTTTCGGTGGTCCGAAAGATATTCCGGAAACGGTTATGGAAGCCAGCGGAGCCGCGGCCTGTGTCAGCGGTCTTTTAGCCGATCAGCGCGGTACCATGACCGCAGCGGCAACCCTGCCGGAAGAGACTGATTTAAGAGGTCAGGGCCCGAGAATAGGCGTCTTTGTCTGCCACTGCGGGATCAATATCGGTGGGGTAGTTGATGTCCCGGCCGTAGTTGAGTACGCCAAAAGCCAGCCCAATGTCGTTTATGTGGCCGAGAATCTTTTTACCTGTTCTCAGGATACAGCGGTCAGTATGGCCGAAGTTATAAAAGAGGAGAATCTGACCCGGATGGTCGTGGCCTCCTGTTCCCCCCGAACGCACGAACCGCTTTTTCAGGAGAACTGTGAGAAGGCGGGCTTGAACCGTTATCTTTTTGAAATGGCCAATATCCGCGATCAGGACTCCTGGGTTCATATGAATGAACCTGAGGCGGCCACTGTCAAGGCCAAGGATCTGGTGCGCATGGCGATTGCCAAAGCCCAGTTTTTAAGTCCTTTAAAACCGGGCCAGCTTGAGGTTAATAAAAACGCTCTGATTATCGGCGGGGGCCTGGCTGGAATTACGGCGGCATTGGCTTTAGCCGATCAGGGATTTAAATCTTTTATTATCGAAAAAGAGGCCGTTTTAGGCGGCAACTACCGTCATCTTTATCAGACCTTGGAAGGGCTTGATACGCGCAAACATCTCGAAGATCTTCTCGGTAAAACAGAAAAGAGTCCTCTGGTCGAGAGTTACTGTGATGCCCGGATTGATGAAATTGACGGTTTTATCGGCAACTACAAAACCACAATCACAGTTGCCGGTGAAGCGTCGACTTTAGAACACGGAGTTGTGCTTGTCGCTACCGGGGCTTATGAGAATGAAACCGATGAGTATCTCTATAATAAAGCCAATAGCGTTTTGACCCAGCGAGAACTTGAGCAGATTATTAACGAAGATGAATCTCAGGTTGCCGGCGGCAAACAGGTGGTCATGATTCAGTGTGTCGGCTCCCGAAACGAGATCCGGCCTTATTGCAGTCGCTACTGTTGCAGCGAAGCCATAAAAAATGCTCTTAAAATCAAGGAGATCGATCCTCAAAGCGAGGTTACGATTCTCTACCGTGACATCAGAACTTATGGCCTGAAAGAGGATTATTATAAAAAAGCGCGTCAGGCCAATATTAAGTTTATCCGTTATGAGCCTGAGTCGGCGCCGGTCGTCAATAAAGGTGCAAAGGGGCTGACAATTGAGGTCTTTGACCCGGTTTTAGACCAGAAAATTAAATTGCCGGCGGATTATCTCGCTTTAAGTGTGGGCTCGGTACCTAATCCTGACAATGAAATGATCAGTAAATTTCTGAAAATTCCGATCAATCAGGATGGTTTCTTTCTTGAGGCCCATGTTAAGTTGCGGCCGGTTGATTTTGCTACCGACGGGGTTTTCTTCTGCGGTATGGCCCATTCACCTAAATTCAGTGATGAAGCCATTGTTCAGGCCTATGCTGCGGTTTCGCGGGCTTCAACCATTCTGACCAAGGATTACATTGAAGCCGAGGGCAAAACCGCCTATGTCAAATCCGACCGCTGTATGGCCTGCGGACTTTGTGAAGAGAACTGTCCCTTCGGAGCAATTGAGGTCGATATTGAAGCCGGTACGGCCGTAGTCAACGCGGTGCTTTGTAAAGGCTGCGGGATCTGTACAGCTTCCTGCCGCATGAATGCGGTTGATCTTAACGGTTTCAGTAATGAACAGGTTTTAGCCCAGATTCTGGCATTTTAAGCAATTTCCAGAAAATCCTTTTGATTAAATATAATTATGGTGAAAGTATGAGTCAAACAACTGAAGAGTGGGAACCTAAAATTGTTGCTCTGGTCTGCAACTGGTGTACCTATGCCGGGGCCGACCTGGCCGGGATCAGCCGCCTGCAGTATCCGCCGAATGTCCGCCTGATCCGCCTGCCGTGCTCGGGCCGGATTAATCCTTTCTACATCGTTAAAGCTCTGCAGCATGGCGCCGACGGGGTTCTGGTTTCAGGTTGCCATCCGGGGGAGTGCCACTACATCAGCGGTAACCTTATTGCCCGGCGTAAATTTGCTTTTTTGAACAATTTTTTAAATTATATAGGCATTGAAGCAGACCGGACCATATTCACCTGGGTTTCAGCCTCTGAAGGTGATAAATTCGCCCGGGTAATTGATGAAGTGACGGCCAAGGTTAAAGCTTTGGGGCCGGCGACCCGGCTTATCAAAACTGATTAAAGAATAACTTTTTTCAAAATAGACAAAAAACTATTTTTTCAGGAACTATATTAAAGTGAATGATATAGAAAAAAATATCAGGGAAGAGGCCAAACGACTGCTTGACGAGAACCTGGTTGATCTGGTTATCGGCTACCAGGAGGGAACTCTGCCTCTGCAGACGGCA
This sequence comes from bacterium, assembly GCA_029935295.1. Taxonomy (GTDB): domain Bacteria; phylum Desulfobacterota; class Anaeroferrophillalia; order Anaeroferrophillales; family Tharpellaceae; genus Tharpella. The sequence goes on from JAOZKP010000091.1 coordinate 5,937, forward strand.
CCGGTATTTATCTCATCCGGAGATGAGGTCGATAAGCTGGTCTTCAATTCCTGCTGCAAGCAGAATCTGGCTATCTATGTTCATGCTGCCTTAAAACAGCATCATCAAGCCCAGGAACGGGTAAAACCGGAAGATAAAAAACAGAAAGTAGTGGGTGTAATTGCCCGGGGTTGTACCTCGCGCTCACTGGTTATCCACCTGCAGGAACAGCAATATCTGCGGGAAGAGATTGTCGTTATCGGGGTTCCCTGTTCCGGTTATATCGATAAGAATAAATTAGCTGAAAAAACAGATGGAGCTGAGATTGTTGCTGGGTCGGTTGATGGTGATACGGTCACTGTCGAGACCGCAAAAGGTACGACCAAGCTGAAACTCGATGAAGTTTTAGCCGGGAACTGCCTGACCTGTGCCTATAATAATCCGGTAATCTCTGATTTCAGTGCCGGTGAAATCCCGGCCCGGGACTGCGCCGATGAATTTGCTGAGGTTGATGAGTTTGCAGCTTTGTCGGAAAGTGAACGCTGGGACTACTTTTCTCGTGAGATGAATAAATGCATGCGCTGTTTCGCTTGCCGCAATATCTGCCCTTCCTGTTACTGTGCCAGCTGTTTTGCCGAGCAGAGTCAGCCGGAGTGGGTTGGTGCCGGAATTAATCCGTCAGACAATCAGGTTTTTCAGGTTATGCGGATGTTTCATATGGCCGGCCGCTGCGTTGACTGTGGCTCCTGTGTTGAGGTCTGTGCTGAAGGTATTGATCTGCGGAAATTCCTCAAGAAACTTGATCAGGACGATCAGAATCTATACGGTCATAAAGCTGGTGTTAAACTCGATGAACCATCACCCCTGGCCTCTTTCCGTGAAAACGACCGGGAGACCTTCATTTTTGAACCGGAGTAGGTAAGAAGTATGGGAAGTTTTTTAGATGATGTTAACCAGCGTATTGACGGGGTTGATATCCAGAATTGTTATCACTGCCAGAAATGCACCTCCGGCTGCCCCATGGCCCAGGTCATGGATTTTAAGCCCAACGAAATTATCCGCATGGTTCAGGCGGGTCGTAAAGATGCTCTTTTGCGGAGTTCGGCAATCTGGCTGTGTGCTTCGTGTGAAACCTGTGTTACCCGTTGCCCCAATGCCGTTGATATCCCCCGTTTGATTGATGTTTTACGGGAGATGAGTTTGGAGGCCGGGGTGGTGCCGCAGGAGCGGGAAGTGGTTCAGTTTCACGAATCCTTTCTCGGTACTGTTAAACGGGGTGGCCGGGTTAATGAACCGCTGATGATTGTTTCATTTAAAATTAAAACCGGTACCTATTTCAATGATGTTATTGTTGGTTTGAAGATGTTCATGAAGGGGAAACTTTCGCTCTTTTCACCCCGGACTAAAAACATGCAGGCGATTCGCCGCATTTTTCGCTCAACCGCTAAATCTTAAATTACATCTACAAAAAGTCGAAGGAGGACTCTTTTGGATTTTTCATACTATCCCGGTTGTTCGCTGCACTCAACCGGCAAAGAGTACGGCCAGTCAGTTGAGCTTGTCAGTGAAGCTTTAGGCTTGAAACTGCATGAGTTGAATGACTGGTCCTGCTGTGGGGCAACTTCAGCCCATAGCACTAATTTTGAGCTTTCGGTCGCTTTGCCGGCGCGGAATCTGGCCATAGCCGATCAAAAGGGGCTCGATATAATGATTCCCTGTGCCGCCTGTTATAACCGTTTTAAAACAGCTCAGCATAATCTTAACCATAAAGAAGCCTTGCGGGCAACCATCACTGCCGGTCTTGATGACAACTACAGCGGTAAAGCGGCCGTGCGCAGCCCGATCGAAATTTTTCATCAGGATATCGGCCTGGAAACCCTAAAAAGCCGGGTCGTAAAAAAACTGGAAGGTTTGAAACCGGTTTCTTACTACGGTTGCCTCTGGCTGCGGCCCTCGGATATCTGTGATTTCGAAGATGCGGAAAACCCGATGATGCTGGATGAGATTATGACTTCCTTAGGGGCTGAAAGCCGGAACTGGTCATTTAAAACCGATTGCTGCGGCGGCAGCCTGACGGTCAGTAAAAGTGACCTGGTTGAAAAGATGGTGGGACGCTTGATGCGCATGGCTCGTGAAGCCGGGGCCAACTGCCTGGTTACGGCCTGTCCTTTATGCATGGCTAACCTGGACATGCGGGCTTTAGGTGAAGATGCACTTCCGACATTCTATTTTACCGAATTGATGGCTTTGGCGATGGGACTTAAGGGGCCGCAAAACTGGTTCGGCCTGCATAATTTCGACCCTATGCCCTTGATCAGATCTTTGCAGTTGCTATAATCTTTTTCTAAAAAAACCAATTGGTAAACATATTATGGAAGCAAAGCTTATAAAAAAAGATGCGTTGGCGGAAGTTGTCAAGCGGATTGCCGGACAGAAACTAGTCTATGCTCCGGTCAAGGATGGTTCCAGGGTAAATTTCAAATATCTTGATCAGGGTGAAAGCGCTTTCCTGGATTATGGCAATTCAACCAATGCCCCGAAGAATATCTTTTTTCCCCAGACTGAAACCATGATGCGCTATACCCGGACTGACAAAGGTAACAAGCTGGTTTCAGCTCAGGAAAATATTGACGAGATGGTTCTATTCGGGGTGCGACCCTGCGATCTGCGAAGTTTCAAACTGCTCGATATGGTTTTCGACCAGGAAAAATACAGTGACCCGTACTATGTCAAACGCCGGCAGCAGACTACGATCGTGGCCATGGCTTGTCGTCAGCCGCCTTCATCCATCTGTTTCTGCACCTCAGTCGGAGGTCATCCCTACCTGAGTGATGGTGCCGATATCCTGATTTCGGAACTTGATGACAACGAATTCCTGGTTGAATTTTTAAGTAGCAAAGGGGAGTCACTGGCAAAACTTTTCGGCAGCCTTGATGATGCAACCGATACTTCTATGGCCCGTAAAAATGAGTTGTCTGAGGCGTCGGCCGCGGCCATAAAATCCACGATTCCGGCAACGGAAATTAAACCCTGGCTTGATGAAAACTTTGATCATCCCTATTGGGATACGATTCATCAGAGTTGTCTTGCCTGCGGCACCTGCAGCTATTTGTGTCCGACATGTCACTGTTTCGATATTAAGGATGAAGTTACAGGCGATGATGGTCTTCGCCTACGTACCTGGGATTCCTGTATGTACTCAATCTACTCAAAAGAGACTTCAGGACACAATCCCCGGCCGGGTCAGAAACAGCGCTGGCGCCAGCGCCTGATGCACAAGTTTAAGTATTTTGTCGATAATTTCAATGCTATTTCGTGTGTCGGCTGTGGTCGTTGCGTAGCTAATTGTCCGGTAAATACAGATATCAGAAAAGTTGTCAGCGATATCGCCAAACTGTAAAAAATTTAGAGAGTCAGCAGATTATGCAGAATAATCCCTATATTCCCGCTCCGGTTGAGATTGAAAAAATTATCACCGAAGTTGATACCAAGGATATTAAAACCTTCCGTTTTCGTTTCGTAGAGGAGGCCGACAAAAAGGCTTTTGCCTATCTGCCGGGACAATTTGCCGAGCTTTCGATTTTCGGCAAAGGGGAGTCGCCGATCGGGATTGCTTCGTCGCCGACCGACCCTGACTATATTGAATTTACGGTGCAGAAAGCAGGTGTCGTCACTACGGCCCTGCACGAAATGGCCGAAGGTGCCCTGATGGGGGTTCGCGGCCCTTTGGGAAATTCCTGGCCGCTTGATTATCTTAAAGGCAAGGATATCGTCATGGTCGGCGGTGGTTTTGCTTTTACGACGATAAGATCACTGATTAAATATATGCTTGACGATCGTCACCGGGCCGATTTCGGCAAGATCACTGCCATCTATGGAGCCCGGAATCCCGGCCTGCTGCTCTACCGTGACGAACTGGCCGAGTGGCAGGAGCGTGATGATATTGATATGCATGTTACGGTTGACAAAGGGGATGAAAACTGGACCGGCAAAGAGGGGTTCGTGCCGACTATCTGCAAAGAGGTGGCGCCGTCATCCGATAATGCTGTGACCTTGATCTGCGGTCCGCCGATTATGATCAGGTTTACTCTGCCGGTATTTTTTGAGCTCGGTTTTGCTAAAGATAACATCTATACTTCTCTAGAGATGAGAATGAAGTGTGGCATCGGCAAATGCGGCCGTTGTAATGTCGGCAGTAAATATGTCTGCAAAGACGGCCCGGTTTTCTCGCTGGCTGAGCTTGATGAGTTGACTCCGGAGTACTAGGAGACTGTCAGAGAATGCTCTTTTTCCCCAGCTCTTCGTTATTTTTTCTAAATAATGCTCGAAATACTAAGTGTATGTCTGTGCTTATTTATAAAAAATGCCTCGATCTGAGAAAAAATTTCTATT